>JANLSI010000121.1:0-3677 GCA_031362345.1 Pseudomonadota bacterium | reverse complement strand
AAGCGCGCTTCGACGCCGCGCGGACGATAGCCCTGATCAACCGCGAGCGTCCAACCTTGACCGTGCAGGTGCCGGCGACCCTCACCGCCATGCTCGCTCATCGCGACTGGGCCAGCACCGATCTGTCTTGTCTGCGCGCGTGTGCGACCGGCTCGACCGATGTGCCGCTACCCCTCATCGCGGCGCTCCATGGGCGCCAGGTGCCGGTCATTCAGATCTACGGCGCGACCGAGACCGGGCCGGTCGCCATCTATCAACGCATCGCACACGCCTATAGTCATGCCGGCTCCATCGGTCGCGTCGGGCTGCACACCGAAGTTCGTTTGATCGATGAAGCCGGCCATGAGGTCGCTGACGGCATGCCGGGCGAAATCATGGTGCGTGGCCCGCATCTGGCGCAGGGTTATTGGGACAGTTCGGCGCAAGCCGCCACGCCCTTCCCTGATGGCTGGTTCGCCAGCGGTGACATCGCCGTACGGGACGAGGAAGGTTTCTACTGGTTCAAAGACCGCCGCAAGCACGTGATCATTTCGGGCGGTGAGAACATCTACCCGGCCGAGCTTGAACGGGTGCTCGCCGGCAGCGCTCTACTGCGCGAAGCTGCAGTGGCGGGGCGTGTCGATGCCCATTGGGGCGAGGTGCCGGTGGTGGTGGCGGTACGCGTCAGGGCGGAGACCCGACAGGAAGACGTGCTCGCACTGTTCGACGGGCAGGTCGCGCGTTTCAAACAACCTAAAGACGTTGTATTCGTCGATGCCTTGCCGCGCAATGCGATGGGCAAGGTCGAAGTGCAGCGCTTGCGCGAACTGGTGCGCGATTAGATCCCCGGTGGCACGACACGCCACCGGGGACCAAACGACTAGAAACTGTAGCGGATAGTGCCGCCGACCCAGCGCGGCATGCCGTAGAACTGCTCGGTCATGCCCAACACCGAGCCGAGATCGAAGGTCTGCACCAGGTAGCGGGTATCAGCGATGTTGTTGACGAACACTGCCGCCTCCCACTTTTCATCCAGCGTGGTGTAGCTGAAACGCGCGTCGCCGATGATATAGCCCTTCTCGGTACTGGCTTCGGCGCGGGTCAGGCTGAAGTAGTGCTTGGAGCGATAGCGGAAATCCGCCTGCCAGGCCAGCTTGCCCTCCATATAGGGCCACGAATAACGCAACAGCCCGTTGGCGTTCCACTTCGGCGACTGCACCGGCTTGGTGTCGGCTGCACCCAGTGGGCCGGGGCCGTCGAGGTCGACATCCTTGACAGTGACATTGAGGTAGGCGGCACCGAGCAGCAAGTCCAGGCCATCGATGGGCGAGGCCTGAAATTCCACCTCGAAACCGTGGCTCTTGGCATCGGCATTGGTAATGAAGGTCGTCAGTCCCACGATCTGGAAGGCCTGATAGTCGGCGTAGTCGTAGTAGAAGCCTGAGGTATTGAGGCGCGCCTTGCCGTCGAACAGTTCGACTTTGAAGCCTGCTTCATAGGCGTCGAGTTTTTCTTCCTTGAACTTCATATTCGTGTCGGTCAACGGAATCAGACCGCCCTTCGGGCCGAAGGAGCCAAAGTAATCGGTCACGTCCAGCGGAGCATTGAAGCCACCGCCCTTCACGCCGCGGTTCCAGCCGCCATAGAACAGCCAGTCTTTACTCGGCTTGTAGTTCAATTGCGCTTTAGCTGACCACAGACTCTTGTCGATCTCGCCGTCATAGGTGGAGAGATTAGCAATGATCTGCTGGTTGCCATTGCGCTCGCGTTTGCCCGGTTGGAAGTCGACCAGATTGCTGTCGTAGTGGTGATCCTTGTTCTCATCGATATAACGGAAGCCGACGATACCGGTCAGGGTTTGAGTGAAGTCGTACTCGGTCTGGCCGAACAGCGACCAGCTATTGGTCTCAGTGCGGTAGGGGTTGTCGATACCGAGCGGTGTGCCGTCGCCTTCGAACACCGTCCCTAAGGCGCCGCTAGGCGCATCGATCAGCGGGCCGGTGAAGCCGAGGCCACCGAGGATGCTCTGGTTGCCGGGTTTGTTTTTGTCCCAAATACCGCTCAAAAGCGGCTCTTCAGCGCCGTTGGCATCTCTGACTTTGATGTGCAGGTAATAGAAACCGGCCACCCAGCGGATCTTGTCCAGGTCACCGTTCAGACGCAGCTCCTGGGAGAACTGATCAGCGTCGGTGGCGAGGAAGAAGTTGAAGTCTTCGAAGGGCGAGGCATCGGAGTCCTCGACATAGTCGCGCTTGACTTGACTGTAATCGGTGATCGAAGTCAGCTTGACGTTGTCGCGGACGTTCCACTTAAAGTTACCTGACACGCCGAAGGTGTGCATGTCCTGGCTGCCGAACTTGTTGTAGTCGCCGGCGAACTGATCCTTGTCACCATCGCGATAGCCGTTGAAGTTGGTCAGGCCCGGTGTGTAGAAGCCATTGCCGGTTTTGGGGTCGGCGCGCGTCGAGACGTTCTCCCAGAAACCGGTGCGCACTTGCTGCAAAGAGCCGCGTACGTTGAGCAGAAACTCGGTGTCGTCGGTCGGCAGGAACAGCAGCTGACCACGGCCGGCATAGTCGTTGTTGTTGCCGATGTCGTCACCGAGGATGCGGTTACGGACATAGCCGTCGTCGTGATTGGTGGCGAGTGCGACGCGGGCGCGGACCTTGTCGGTGACTGGACCACCGAAGGCGCCCTGGAACTTGGCCTCACCGTAGTAACCGCCGGTCGCTTCGGCATAGCCGCCGAACTCATCGGTCGGTTTCTTCGATACGAAATGCGCGAGGCCGCCGGTCGCGTTGCGGCCGTAGAGCGTGCCCTGCGGGCCGCGCAAGATCTCGACGCGATCGAGATCGAAGAGCTGGAAGCCGGCGCTCGACATCTGACTCAGGTAAACGTCATCGACGTAGATCGAGACCGGGCTCTCCTGGTTGGTGACGAAATCGTTTTGCGCCACGCCGCGTATGCCGATGGCATAGTTCGACGGCCCGTTGGGCTGGATGGTGCTGACACCCGGCGCGAGGCCGGTCACTTCCTGGGCGCTGCTATAGCCCAGTTGTTCTATCTGTTTGCCGGTATAAGCCGACACCGAAATACCGACGTCTTGGATGCTCTGCTCGCGTTTCTGCGCGGTGACGGTGACTTCTTCGAGCACCTCGGCGTGGGACGCCGTGGCGGTCAAGGACGCAATGGCTACAGCCAGCGCGGCACGTCGGAAAGTAGTCATGGTTGATAACCCCTGTTCGAAAAACTGGTCTGGTTCGCTTAGCCTCGTTCCTGGCCAAGTCCGCGCAGCGCCCGCCATCCCCGCTGCGTTTGCACCCATCGACGGGGAGTATAACAACGCCCTCTTTGAGGGTCGATAAGTCTATTTATCGTGCACTTAAGATGGAAACCTTAAGCAGGTGTAGAAACTTGGCGGGTCACTGCCCAGGCACGTCCGCTCATCTCGATCCAGGTTTCACGGGGCTGTATCTCAGCGCCGACTTCGATACCACCTTGGCCCGAGCACGCGTGCCGCGGCCGCTATACTGCACGCGAGACAATGGCGGACAATGCGCGGCGCCCAGTTCAAGACCCTGATCGCTTACGCGCACGGTGCCGGCGCAAGCGGTCGCCCGTTCCCGGGAGTATCGACGTGAATGCAATCAAAGCTGCTGATGTGATCCAGAGCGTGGCCGACGCGCTGCAGTACATTT
>JANLSI010000660.1:0-9371 GCA_031362345.1 Pseudomonadota bacterium | reverse complement strand
ACTCGCCAGCTCCGACCAGATGGTGGTGCCGGGTGATGCGACCATCAAGGCGTTGCTCGATGGTTTGCCGCCAGGCGCGAGTAAGGAAAAGCTCGCGGTGGTGATGCCGCAGGCCGTACCCAAGCGTATCGATCTCTACTTCGAACCGCTGGTAGTAGGAATGAAGAAGCACAAGATCACAACGCCGTTGCGGGTCGCCCATTTCATTGCGCAGCTCGCCCATGAATCTGGCTCGTTTCGCTATGCCGAGGAACTGGCCGATGGGCACGCCTACGAAGGGCGTAGCGATCTCGGCAACAACCAGCCGGGCGACGGCCCGAAGTTCAAAGGCCGCGGCCTTATCCAACTGACGGGGCGCGCCAATTACGCGGCCTATAGTCAGGCGGCTGGTGTCGATTACGTGGCCAAGCCGGAGCGGGTCGCGAGCGATCCCGTCGCGGCGGTCGATGTCGCCTGCTGGTTCTGGAATACGCGCGATCTGAACAAGCTCGCCGACCAAGACGATGTGCGTGCGATCACGCGCCGCATCAACGGCGGCTTCAATGGCATCGACGATCGCATCGACTATTTGATGCGTGGTAAGGCGGTGCTGGGCCTGGCCTGAGGGCCACGCCCGCTGGTGTTCAAGCTGTCCAGATCGTCGACGGCGGTGGCGATGCGCTCGATCATCGCCATGGCCGTGGCGGCGGGTTGCATGGCCGGCAACCACCGCGAATGGCACAGCGTGATGGTCCACATCCACAGCGCATGGAGCATCTGGCGGCGGTAGTGATCCCAGGCGCTGCTGGTGTCGATATAGACGTCGGCCAGGGTACTCAAGGTTTCCAGATAACGGGCCAGCAGTGCCCGCTCCCAGGCGCGCCGGTCTTCAATGGTGAGGGCCGCGGATAAGGCGTAAGCGACGTCGCGCGACCAGTGGCCCTGCGCCACGCACTGCCAGTCGTATAAGCCCATCGCGCCCTTGCCATGACGATACCAGTTGCCGATGTGTACATCGGAATGCAGCAGGCCGCGTGGCCCCTGGCGATGGATGGCATTGGCGGCGAGCGTCGCTGGCCAGATCTGGTCGGCACGTTTAACGAGTTTAGCTGGCAGGCGATCAGCCATGCGCCGGATGGCCTGGCCGGTGTAGCGCTCGGTGCCCATCTTGCGCGCGCCAATCTCGAACCAATCGGCGAAATTGGCCAGCCAGCGCCACTCTTGGTCCAGTCGCTGATCGGCATAAGCATGGGCATGCAACTGCGCGAGTAAATCGACCATGCTCTCGGCCATGTCGCGCGTGACATAGGTGTGCGCATCGCAGAAGCGTGCGCCGCGAGTGGCGACGATGTCTTCCAGCACATTGATACCCGCCAGGCTGCGGCGGTCGAAGGCGCTGTGATAGCCGTAGGGCGATTCAATCTTCAAGGCCGGGCGCAGATCGCGATAAAAACGACCCTCAGCGCGCGCGGTGCCGTTGTAACCGCCGATCATGCGCGTCATGACATTGGGTAAGGTCTTGGTAAAAACCGATAACGGCAGGCGGGCAGCGTGGCCGGCGTCGTTATACGTGAGTACGAAGCGATGGCGTTGATGGGTACCAGACGACGAGGCCAGGGTATCGAAGGCCAGCACTTCGGCACGCGGATGGCCAGCGCACATCACGGCCGTCCACCAGGCGGGTGTCAGCGCATCGACTGAACTCGGCACGTCCGCAGCACTACGTGCCAATGCCGGATGCAGCCGTTCGAGCGCGACATGGCCGGCGATACGCAGGGCCGTCAGTGCGACAGAGTCTTTTAAGCCAGCCATCGATGCTCGTCTGTGATGGTGTTGCGCACCGAACAGCGGCGCGCCTTAGGGCGCGGCGTGCTGCGCGGCTAGATCAAGTAAATCCTGCGCGACATAGGTCCATTCGCCATCGGCGTGAATCTCGGCTGCGCCCGAATAATCTATCCCAGCTGCGAGCACGCGCGGACGGGTCGCGCCACCGAATTCCAGTGGTCGCGTCACGAACGCTGTCTGCATGCCATGGCCGGCGGCATAGTGCAAATCGCTCTGATGGGCGGCGACCATGCACACCTGCGCCGGTTCGAGATTGAAGGCGGCGACCGATTTCAGATAGACATCGGGATGGGGCTTGTAGGTCCGCGCCAGCGAGGATCCGACGATCGCATCCCATGGCAGGCCGGCATGGCGGGCGAGTATCACCATGTCGTCGAAGTTGCCGTTGGACAGCGGCGCGATGATGGCGCGCTGCTTGATGGCGAGTAATCCCGCCACGCTATCGGGCCATGGATCGAGCAGATGCCAGGTCGCCGTCATCTCATCGAGCTCGCTGTCCGTGAGCGCGCGGGGAAAGTGCGCGGCGAGCAGTACGGCGAGATCTTCGCGTTGCAGGGCTCTGAGCGGACGAAAGGGCAAGCCGTCGGCCACCTGGCGGCGCACCGAATGCATATAGGCATTGCGCCAGGCGATAGCCAATGCCGCAGTGTCGCGCTCTACGCCCTGGCGGGCGGCGAGCGTGGTGAGTGCGCGTTTGAAAGGCTGGAAGAAGTCGCAGACCGTGCCGTAGGTGTCGAAGAAGAAGGCGCGGATCGGCACCGTGCCGCGCGGCGGTGAACTGTTGCGGCCGGCTGCCAACAGTGGGCTGGTGAGCGACGATGTCATGATGGCGCAATCATGCCACGCGCGCGGTGGTCATGCGTGTTCGATCAGCACCTTGAGTGCCGGTTTGAGCGCCCAGCGTTTGCGCACGATGCGCAGACAATGGCGCGCCAGCAGGCGGCTCAGGGTTTTACGGTTGAAGTAATAGAGATGTTCGGAGGGCTTCAATTCGTTCCACCGCGCGAGCGTGCGTGGCACGCGCCAGTGACCGATGTCCGGCGTGCCGATATCGAGCACGCCCTGCGGTGCGAGGAGTCGGGCAAGCTCGGCGACGAAACGGTTCAAGTCCGGCACGTGTTCGATGACATCGTAGGCCGAGATCACGTCGAAGTGGGCGTCGGGATAGTGCTGATCCTCAAGCTCGCCGCAGGCCAGGCGCGCCAGACCCAGGGTGTCGCGGCCATAGGCGATGCCGTCGGCCTCGATATCAACGCCCCAGGCCTCAAAGCCGGCTTCAGTCGCGGCCTTGACCACGAAGCCGGCCGAACAGCCCACGTCCAGCCAGCGTCCGCCGTCGCGGCCGAGGCGCGCCACGCGCTTGCGTGCGCGGATGATTTTGGCTTGCGCCTTACGCGTGTAGGCGGCGCTGTAGGCGGCGTCGTAATGGTGACGAATGTGCTCGGCGGATGGGCGCGGGTTGATGAGGGTGAGACCGCAATCAGCACAGCGCACGAAGGCTTCGCCGGCCTTGTCGAACAGATGACGGAAATCATTACCATCGCACACGGGACAGGCGATGCGATGCCAGTCGGTGCAAATGTCGTCGCTGCTCATCGCAGCCAGGTGGCGCGCGCGTACGTCGTTGCGTGGCGGCGGCGCCAGCCACGACAATGGTCACGCGGCGCTGGGACCGCGATGGGGGAGTTATGAGTAAGCATTTCAAGCCGAGTGGCGTCGTCACCGTGACTACCGACTTCGGCCATCGTGGACCATTCGTCGGCACTATGAAGGGTGTGATCGTGAGCCGCTTTCCGGCGGCTCGCATCATCGATCTTACCCATGAAGCCTATGTGCACTGGCCGGCCGAGGCCGGTTTCTGGATTGCGCGATCCTACCACTACTTCCCGCCCGGCACGGTCCATCTGGCGGTGGTCGATCCCGGTGTCGGTACCGATCGCAGTATGCTGCTCGCGATCGGCGACGGGCATGCTTTTCTGGCACCCGATAACGGCTTGCTGGCCGAAGTGATCGATAAGTCCAAGGCGCGCGTTTATCACCTTCGCGAGGAGGTCATCGAGTCCCATGCGCTGGCTGATGTCAGCGCGACTTTTCACGGACGCGATGTATTTGCGCCGCTCGCTGCGCGCCTTGCCGCTGGCGAACTTGAGCCACACAGCATCGGCACCCTGACCAGCGACTACGTGCCGTCTATCATCGAACCCCCGGAACGGCGCGGCAATCAACTGCTAGGCGTGGTCATCACCACCGATCATTTCGGCAATCTCATCTCCAACATCGAACGCGCCGACATTGAGGCCTTTCGCAGCCCCGTCATCCAGGCCGGCGGCCATGACATTGTGTTTCGCCGCACCTATGGCGATGTCGCGCCGGGCGTGCTGCTGGCGCTGATCAATTCCTTCGGTGTGCTTGAGATCGCGCGCGCCGAACAGAACGCCGCAGAATGTCTGGGTATCGGCCGGGGCGCACCGATCAAGGTGCTAGAGCGGGGCTGAAGCGCAGCAGCGATCGCGCAGGGTCGTCGCACGGCGCGCAACAGTCGCGCGCGTGCTTGGCCGATAGAAGTCCCCAGTGGCTATTTCAATGGTCTCGCGCCAGCCGGTCTGGTAGATCGCGGGCGTGTCGACCAAGGTCAAAGCAGGCCTGGCCTAATCGGCAGCACGGGCTAGCCCGTCGAACGAAAACGTCGCAACGCGACCCAAGCCTGAGCTGGAACTTCAATGAATGCATCCGAGCTTTTCGTCAAAGCCCTCGAACTCGAAGGCGTCCGCTATATTTTCGGCATCCCGGGTGAGGAGAATCTGGCCTTCCTTGACGCGCTGTCACGCTCCAGTCAGATCCAGCTCATCCTCACCCGTCACGAACAGGCGGCGGGCTTCATGGAGGCAACCTATGGTCGGCTGACGGGCCACGCCGGCGTGTGCCTGGCGACTCTCGGTCCGGGCGCGACCAATTTTGTCACAGCCGCCGCCTATGCCCAGCTCGGCGGCATGCCGATGATGATGATCACCGGTCAGAAGCCGATCAAATCCTCCAAGCAGGGGCGCTTTCAGATCATCGATGTGGTCGACATGATGCGGCCGATCACCAAGTACACTCACCAGATAGCCTCGGCCGACAATATTGCGTCGCGGGTGCGCGAATCCTTTCGACTAGCCGAGGAAGAGAAGCCCGGTGCGGTGCATCTGGAATTCCCGGAGGACATCGCCGAGGAAGAAACCGACACCCTGCCCATCCCGCGCAGCGTAATGCGTCGCGCCGTGCCAGAAGACAAAGCCATCCGACTGGCGCTGCACCGTCTCGAAAAGGCCCGCACACCGCTGCTCATCGTCGGTGCTGGCGCGAATCGAAAAACCACCTCGCGCATGCTTGTGCAATTCATTGAACACACCGGCATGCCCTTCGTTACCACCCAGCTCGGCAAGGGCGTGATTGACGAACGCCATCCACAGTTTGTCGGTAACGCCGCGCTGTCGGCCGGTGACTTCGTGCATCGCGCCATCGAAAGCGCCGATGTGATCGTGAACGTCGGACACGACGTGATCGAAAAGCCGCCCTTTTTCATGAAGGCGGGCGGACCGGAAGTCATCCACATCAATTTTCGTTCAGCCGAAGTCGACCCGGTGTATTACCCCCAGATCGAAGTGGTCGGTGATATCGCCAATGCCATCTGGCAGATCAAGCAGGGCATCACGCCGCAGGCGCACTGGGACTTCAGTCGCATCGAGACGATTCGCCGCGCGGCAGAAGCCAATCTGCTGGTCGGCACCGACGATGATCGGTTTCCCATCTACCCCCAGCGGCTGGTTGCGGAAGTCCGCAAAGCGATGCCGTCCGATGGCATCATTGCGCTGGACAACGGCGTGTACAAACTGTGGTTCGCGCGCAATTACAAGGCGCACGTGCCGAACTCGGTGTTGCTCGATAACGCCCTGGCGACCATGGGCGCCGGCCTGCCGTCGGCGATGGCTGCGCGACTGGTCCATCCGCACAGCAAGATTATGGCTATCTGCGGCGATGGCGGTTTCATGATGAACAGCCAGGAACTCGAAACAGCGGTGCGCCTGAAAATGCACCTGGTGATCGTCATTCTGCGCGACGACGCCTACGGCATGATCCGCTGGAAACAGGCCAATATGGGTTTCAGCGATTGGGGCTTGACCTATGGCAACCCGGATTTCGTGCGCTATGTCGAAAGCTATGGCGGCTATGGACATCGGGTCGCGTCAGCCGCCGAACTTGGGCCGCTGCTGGCCGCTTGTCTGGCCGGGGAAGGTGTTCACTTGATCGACTGCCCGATCGATTACAGCGAGAACGATAAGGTCCTGAACCATGACATCAAGCGTCTCAGCGCGGCGCTTTGAATCTGTCTGGCGATCTAATCAGAGCAACCGCAGATCGACGAAGCTGCCGCTGGGCAAGACGCCCAGTTGTGTGTCGGCCGCTTCGATACGCGCCGCGACCGTCGCGGGCCTGGGCATGGCGGCGCTGCCGTGGGCCGCGTACAGTCGTTTGACCGATGCAAAGCATTGCGCGTCTACTTCCCGCAGGCTTGCCTGCATATCGGTATCGACCAGCCCCGGCGCTAAGGCCAGCAGCTGTGTGACAGGCATTTCGTGGGCATAGAGCTGGGCCAGCATATTGAGCGCAGCCTTGGAGAGGGCATAGGCACCCCAGCCATAATTGCCGACTACTCCCGCGCCGGAAGAGACCAGCACGATGCGCGTCGGTGCCACCGGGCGGGCCGCCAGCCAATCGATGATGAGCTTGTTGGCCCACACGTTGATGTCCATCACGGCGGTTATTTCACGTAGCGACGTGTCGCGCAGATCGGCGATGCGGCCGAGCACGCCGGCATTGAGGTAGACCTGCTCCAGGACGGTGTCCGGTGGCACGAGGCGGGTGAGGGCCGGCACGATGGCGTCGAGTTCGGCTAGGTCGCATTGCACTTGGTGAAGCGCAGGGTGTGGGCTGTCGAGCAGGCCACGACTCAGGCCGTAGACGCGCTCTCCGCGCGCCAGGGCAAGCGCCGCGAGGGCGGCACCCAGTCCACGACTGTGGCCAGTGATGAGGATGTTCATGACGCAGATTGTCAGTGTTTCGAAAGGCCTATTGTGCGCAAAATTCGCACATTCATCGCGATTCGCAAAGGGGCTATGCTGGGCCGAATGTCCGACTGAAGTCGGACCCACAAAAACTTCGGCATCCCCTGTGGGTCCGACTTCAGTCGGACATTCCTAACGGGGTCGCTGCAGAAATGTGCGAATGATTTCGCACGGGGGTCCCATGGCTATCGACCAACTGAACGAATCCCGACTGCGCCTGAGGCGCGGCCAGAAATGGTCGCTCTATCCGGCCGATGTCCTGCCGGCGTGGGTGGCGGACATGGATTTCGAAGTCGCGGATCCGATCCGCGCGGCGCTCGCCGAGCGCGTCGCGAATAACGATTTCGGTTATCCGCTCGCGCCCCAGCGCACCGATCTGCCGGCGCTATTTGCGGCGCGGGTGCAGGCGCGCTTCGATTGGCACATCGACCCTGCCCAGGTCGTGATCCTGAGCGACGTGGTGCAAGGTCTGTATCTCAGCCTCGAGACGTTCAGCGCGCCGGGCGATGGCATTCTCATCCAGACGCCCATCTACCCGCCCTTTCTGCATGCTGCCGCCGAGACCGGTCGCCGCGCCGTGCTGTGTCCGTTGGTGGTCGGTGCGGAGCGCTATGAAATCGACTTCGATGCACTGCAAGCAAGCATCGATAGCGGCACGCGGGTCTTGATGTTATGCAACCCACACAATCCGAGTGGTCGCGCCTTCGGCCGCGTCGAGCTCGAACAGCTCGCGGCGCTCGCCTGTCGTCATGACCTGGTGGTGGTGTCGGATGAAATCCACGCCGAGCTGATGCTGGGTGAGGACAAACACATTCCCATCGCCGCCCTTGGCCCCGAGATTGCCGCGCGTACCGTGACCCTGATGTCGGCCAGCAAGGCCTTCAACATCGCCGGGCTGTGCATGGCTTTCGCGCACTTCGGTGCGCAGGCATTGCGTGAACGCTTTCAACGCGTCCCCGCCCATAGCCGTGGTGGCACCAATACGCTCGCCATCGCCGCTGTCCAAGCGGCGTGGAACGCAGGTCAGCCGTGGTTGGATGAAGTACTCGACTACCTGCGCGGCAATCGCGATCACGTCGCGGCCCATTGCCGTGACCACTGGCCACAGGTCAAGCATTTTCCGCCCGAGGCCACCTACCTCGCCTGGCTGGACATGCGTGCACTGGCACTGCCGGGTATCCCGCAGGAATTTTTTCTACAGCGCGCGCGTGTGGCCTTGAGCGACGGCCGCGCTTTTGGTCAGGAAGGCGCCGGTTTCGTGCGGCTTAATTTCGCCACCTCGCGCGCCATACTCAAGGCCGTGCTGGCGCGCATGGACGCGGCGCTTGCGCGCCACGCCGCGACGCGTTAAGGACCCTGGTCAGAATTATCTCGTCAACACCGAGGGTGTTTCTGAGTGGTTGCAGCAAGGCGCGATTCGCGGGCAATAGCGGGGCTATTGCCAAGAATAGCAACGCAGCGGCAGCCGCTCAGGAACAGCCGAATGTAGAGATAATTTTGACCAGGGTCCTTAGCCGTTTTAGCGCGTGCGGCACACCACGCGCGCTGTCATCTCAGGGTTGACTATAGGTCCAGGCCAGCACCGCATTCTGCAATTCGGTGCCGATGCCGTAATTGGCGTTGGCGTAGTTCACCATCACGTTGACTGCGTAGGTCTTGCCGTTCTGGGCATGCACATAGCCCGTCACGGCCGACACGTTCTGCAGGCTGCCGGTCTTCAGGTGCATACGCCCGCGTTCCGGCCCGCTGCGAAAGCGCCGACGGGTCGTGCCATCGATGCCGGCGATGGACAGCGAGGCCATGAATTCCGGCATGCTGGGCGAGCGCCAGGCTTGGCGCAACAGCGCGGTCATGAAGCGCGAAGTCACACGGGTGGTGCGTGACAGTCCAGAGCCGTTGTCGAGCACGATGCCGCTGACATCCAGGGCGCGTGACTGCAGATGCTTGAGCAGCGCAGCTTCGCCCTGGGCGCGCGTGACGGGCGCCGGGTTGTCGCGCGAGCCGATGGCGAACAGCAACATGCGCGCCATCAAATTATTGCTCCACTTGTTGAGCGGCCGAATGATCTCGGCCAAGGGCCGCGACTGCCAGGTGAGCAGGGCGGTGGCCGTGGGCGGGTTGGCCGCGACGCGATAGCCACCCTTGATGGTGCCGCCCCACTGTTGCCAGAGGGCCTTGAACGCGCCGAAGGTGTAAGCCGCCGGCGTCATGATGCTGCGCGAGGTTTGAAAGCGATCGCAGCGTGCCGGCATTTCGCCACCGAATTCGATTTGTTGTTCGCCGTTAGTGCTGCCGGCGGCTGGCGGATGCATGGCGGCGGTCAAAGCATTGCCGCGGCATGGGCCACTGGTCAGCCGCACGTGGTTGACGATAGTGAGATTGGCGAGTTCCGGCACGCTGGTGATGGCGACTTTGCCGGTGGCCGGATTGGCGTCGAAGAGG
>JANLSI010000060.1:0-1535 GCA_031362345.1 Pseudomonadota bacterium | reverse complement strand
TGCCACGGGTGAAGATCGGCAGCGGTTGAAGTCGCGAGGGTTGCTATCAGCTACCAATGACGATGCCCTGCGCCAGCCATTGCGCAATCAGCGCGTCCCCATAGCCCAGCTCGCGCAGTATCGCGCGGCTGTGCTCGCCCAGCGCCGGCGGCACGCTGCGCAAGGCCGGACGTTGGCCGTCGATGCGCAAGGGCATCGCCACGCCTTTCAAGTCGCGTCCATCGCGATGCCGATAGGCAAGTATCATGTCCGAGGCTGCGGTGTGTGGATGCTGGTCGAGTTCGCCCAGGGTATGCAGCGGCGCACAGGGAATGCCGCGCGCGGCCAGCAGTGTCAGCCATTCGTCGCGTGGGCGTTGACGCAGGATGGCCGCCACCGTCGCGACGGTGGCGGCGCGGTTCGCCACGCGCTTAGCGCCGCTGGCGAAACGCGCATCGTGGGCCAGCTCGGCAACCCCGGCGACGTCACAGAAGCTGCGCCACAGGCT
Organism: Pseudomonadota bacterium; assembly: GCA_031362345.1. Classification (GTDB taxonomy): domain Bacteria; phylum Pseudomonadota; class Gammaproteobacteria; genus JADJYF01. The sequence goes on along the minus strand of JANLSI010000060.1, from coordinate 1,048 downwards.
GTCGTTGGCGACGCCGAGGATGAAGGGTTTGTCCTGGCTCTCGAACGCCTGATAGGGACACAGGGATTCATGGCCGGCGCCAACCCTGACTGGTTCGGTGCCACGCTGCCAGTAGCTCTGCAGAAAATAACCGAGGAAGCCGACGGCGGAGTCGAATAGCGAGACCTCAAGCTTGCTGCCGAGGCCGCTCTGCCCACGCTGCATGAGTGCACCCATGATGCCGATCACGGCGTTCATGCCGGTGCCCTGATCGACCGGCGAGAAGGGACTGCGTACTGGCGGTCCATCGGCTTCGCCGGTGATCGACAACATGCCGGTAAAAGACTGTGCAATGAGATCGAAGCCCTTGCCATCCTTCATCGGGCCACGTGTGCCGTAGCCGGAGATGCTGCAGTAGATGAGACGCGGGTTCAACCCACGCAGCGCTTCATCGCCGACGCCGAGGCGGGTCGCAACGCCAGGACCATAGCTTTCGATGACGACGTCGGCGGCCTCGGCCAGACGCTGACAGATCGCAAGCCCCTCGGGAGTTTTGAGATCCAAAGCCAGGCTGCGTTTATTGCGGTTAACGGCGAGAAACACCGTGCCCTCATCGCCCTCGAAGGGTGGCCATTGGCGTGTGTCATCGCCACCGGGCGGTTCAACCTTGATGACATCGGCGCCCAGATCAGCCAGGTACTGACTGCATAAAGGGCCGGCCAGCACCTTGGAAAAATCGAGTACCCGAATGTTCGCCAGCGGTTTGAATGGCGGTGAGTCGGTAGTCGCCATGACGGTCTCTTTAGGATGGATGGGTCAGGTAGAATCGCGGCTTAAGCCACACTCACGTCCACGGGGGAACGCTCTGATGATCACGGCACGCGGTCAGTGTTACCTCTATGTCCGGGCCTGACAACCAGCTCAAGGATGGGGAGTCCGCGCCCGCCCACGGTGGCGAGACCGATGGCGTACGCGTCATCGAATACGCCGGCGCTGGCAGCGGGCTCGCCGCTGCCTATGCCGCGTGGTTGCTCGCACGCTTGGGCGCACAGGTCACGCGGTTGGTGGA
>JANLSI010000058.1:0-3228 GCA_031362345.1 Pseudomonadota bacterium | reverse complement strand
ATCTGCTCGTACTCGTCGAGCATGGCGAGCGCATTGCCGGTCTGCACGCTGTTCAGTTCGCCAAGCGCGAAGCCCATGAACTGTCCGCAGTACATCGCGTTGCCATGCAGCTTGTAGCCGGGCGTGTCGTCACTCAGATCCATGACCGGGAAGCTGAAAGGCACCGCGTGGTAGGCGGGAATGAAGGTTTCTTCGACCACCAGGCTGTGTGAACCGCTGCCACGCAATCCGATCAGATCGCCCCAGTTGTCGAGGCGGCGGAATTTGTCCCGCGGTATCACGAACAACATCGGCACAGATTCGGCGTGGCTCGCGTCCGGTGCGACCGGCGCGAGTCCGATGTGGTGACTGGCCCACGGCGAACCAGAAGCGAAATGCCAGGTGCCCTGCAAACGATAGCCGGCGTCGACGCGCTGCGCCACCGCGTCCTGTGGAGCGAGGCTCATGGAGGCGATGAATTGTCGCTTGCCGCAGCCAAACATCTCTTCTTGCGCAAGCGTGGGAAAATACGAAGCCAGTTGCAGCGCATGACCGGCCGACAGGCACAACTGCCAGCCGCTCGATGGGCAGCCGCGAGCAATTTCGATCATGATCTTGTAGAAGCTCGAGATACTCAGTTCAAGACCGCCGAAGCGACGCGGCGCGAGGATCAGATAGAAGCCCGCGTCCTTGAATAGCTCGTGGGTTTCCTCGGCGAAGAAAGTGCGCGCTTCGGTAGCGGCTTGTTGTTCGAGCAGGTGCGGGCGCAAGGCCACCGCGCGTGCCAGCAGTCGCGCTTCCGCCGCACTGCGATCGAAGTCCGTTGTTGCCATACAGATTCCTTTGCACGTTTAAGCGCGTAATGCGCGGCAGGGCAGGCAGCGCAACTTGCGGGCCTTGCGATGGTCGTGGAGCGACGGTCACCAAGACCATTCCTCGAATAGGGAGTGGGGCCGGTGTGGCCGACCGACGCCGTCGGCCTCACTCTACCAATTCCGGTAGCTGGCGCCGGCCGGTCGGCACCGCTATGGTCACAGGCCTTACGGCGGCGGCGAACGTCGTGACGGTTCTACACACTTTCCGTTTGGAGGTTTCGCGATGGCCACCAGCACGCCAATCATCCTGTTCCCCTTGTATCGCTGGGCCGGTACCACACCAGAACAGTTCCGCGAGCACTACATCAAGGTGCATTCCGCGATTGGCAAGCGCATGGGTGTGATCTGGTACGAGACCTTTTTCAACAGCCTCGCGGCGCGCGACTGGCCGGTGTTCGGTGCGCCGGTGCCCGATGCCTTCACCGTGATGATGTTTCCCTCGGCGGCGGATCTGGCCAATGTGCGCAACACCGAGGTGTGGCAGCAGGAGGTGCTCAAGGACAGCATCGGATTCGTCAGTCATGCACCGGTCGCCGAGGTCGAGCGTTACACCTGGATCCCCGAGCCCGCGTCGCCGACTCAGGCCAACGCGCCCATCGTGCTCTTTCCCATCTACCGTTGGGCCGGTACCAGCGTCGCGGCGTTCCGCGAACATTACGTTCACGTGCATTCGGAGATCGGTAAACGTCTGCCGGGTGTTATCTGGTACGAATCCTTTCTCAACAAGCATGCGGCGGATGACTGGCCGGTGTTTGACGCGCCACAACCGGATGCCTTTGCGTTGATGAAGTTCGCGTCGCGAGCCGCAATGGCTGACTTGCGCAACTCCGCCGAGTGGACAGAAGCCGCTAAAGATGACATTGGTTTCGTCAGTCATGCGCACGTGATACAGACCGAACGCGTCACCTGGCTCGCAGATCCCGAGGTACGCAGTGCTTACCGCGTACTGTGCTAAAACTCAGCCCTACGTCACGGCGTTGCGAAGGTGGCGCTCACCTAACGGGATAATCTGAGCAAGGCACTCTGATTTTATCGAGCGGACGAAGCGCTCTGCGGAGGGAGCTTCACTGTTTCCACGCCGGCGGAGCTGAGCGCAACAGCCTCTGGGCTTTCAGATACCGCCGTACGCTCTGATACGACGGACACTTCCGATCGCCGGCCGCGAGTGTCACGCGCAAGTTATCGTGGTGCAGCTGTGCGGTCCAGCTGGGGTGCTCACGATGCTGCGAGGTCAGTGCTTGCACGGCCTCGGCCGACAGACTCGGGAAACGGCCGATGTCGCGACGGATCTGATTGCGCAGTGCCTGCACCGGATCGGCGGCCTTCCTGGCGGCATAGAGCCAGCGTTCGAGGGTCGAGACGCCGAAGCGGATCTCGAGCCCCGTGAACGGATGACGCCAGGTCTTGGCCGCCAAGGCGTTCAGCTGCTCGCGTAGCTCGCCGGCAACCGGCGGAGCAGCCAGCAGCGGCCCGATGATCGCAAAGCGCAGCCGCGCCCAGCGATCCCGTTGCGCTAGACCGTCTTCACTCACTGGCGCTCCCATCGCGGCGTTGTCACCGGTGCCAGTTGATGGGAACGCAGGCTACAAAGTGTCTAACCGTTAGGCGATCGGCATCCTCTGCGGGTACGCGGCGACCTTCAGATCCCTTGGCCGTGGCGCGTGGCTCAACGGCGCGACAAAGCGCAGCAAGTGCACCAGACGATCGGTCATCGCGCCGGCATCGAAGCGCTCCAGCAAACTCTGCGGTAGCTGCGTCATCGTCACCGGCGGCATGAACCGTTCGCGTACCGATTGCCAGAACGGCGTCGACGGAAAATCCTCTCGCCACCACGTTCGCCAGCGCTTCAGCGTGCGGGCTGGGATGCTGAACAACTCGCACAGCCCTTGAGCCGAACGCTGCCCGGCGGTGAGGCCAGCATCAACACCACCGCCAGATACACACGGCGGCCTGCGAACCGCACCGACGGCGACGTTGTGCGTGCGTTGCACCGTCCACAGGTAAAGCTCGAGCGCAAGGAATACGCCTCCCGCACCGCCGACGGACACCCGCGGGGTTTGCGAGGGTAATCCGCCACGTGCAGCGGCCCTCCACATCCCGGGACGTTCAACACGGGTCGCGGCTGCGAGCTCCTGATCGATGCGGCAAAGGAAACAAAAAAAAGCGGGGTTTTGCAGTACGGCGTGGCACACTTAAGGGGTCTCTTGGCTTGGTAACCGCAGACTCCCCATCGGGGATCTTTTAATCAAGATCCCTTAGGAAGGGCTACAATGCGAAAGCCCTGTTTTCAATACCTTAACATTATACCACATAACCCTTTGCCTTTATGAAAATACATCTAAGGTAGTGTTTTGACGTCGGTGAAAAATCTTTC
>JANLSI010000046.1:0-13068 GCA_031362345.1 Pseudomonadota bacterium | reverse complement strand
CGCGCTCTACCTGTTCGCCCTTCAAGAAGCGCGTATCGCCCGCATCGGTGATTTCGACTTTACGCAGCATCTGCCGCACGATGGTCTCGATGTGCTTGTCGTTGATCTTGACGCCCTGCAGTCGGTAGACCTCCTGCACTTCGTTGACGACGTAGCGGGTCAGCTCGTGAACACCTTTCAGGCGCAGGATATCGTGGGAATCCGGTGCGCCGTCGCAGACCGTTTCGCCACGTTCCACGTGCTCACCTTCAAACACCGTCACGTGGCGCCACTTCGGAATCAGACTCTCGAATTGGTCGCCATCGTTGCTGGTAATGATCAGGCGCTGCTTACCCTTGGTGTCCTTGCCGAACGAAACCGTGCCGGTGGCCTCGGCCAAGATGGCCGGTTCCTTGGGTTTACGGGCCTCGAACAGGTCTGCCACACGTGGCAGACCGCCGGTGATGTCGCGGGTCTTCAGGGATGCCTGCGGGATACGAGACAGCACGTCGCCAACCTTCACTTCCTGGCCATCGGTTACGACCACAATTGCGTTCGGTGGCAAGAAGTAATGGGCCGGGATATCGGTACCCGGAATGCGCAGTTCTTTTCCTTTGGCATCGAGCAGCTTAAGTACCGGGCGCAGGTCCTTGCCGGCGCTACCGCGCTGCTTGAGGTCCATGACCACGACGCTGGACAGGCCGGTGATTTCGTCGACCTGACGAGACACGGTCACGCCTTCGTCGATGTCCTGGAAGACCGCCGTACCGGCTACCTCGGTAATGATCGGGTGGGTATGCGGGTCCCAGGTCGCGACCGTCCGGCCGGCCTTGACCTCGGCACCGTCGGAGACCGTCAAGACCGCACCGTAGGGAACCTTGTAACGCTCACGGTCACGGCCAATGTCGTCATTCACAACCAGTTCGCCCGACCGTGACACCGACACAAAAGTGCCGTCCTCGTGGGCCAGGGTCTTCATGTTGACCAGCTTGATGGTGCCCGTGGCCTTGACCTCGATGCTGTTCACCGCCGCCGCGCGTGAGGCCGCGCCGCCGATGTGGAAGGTGCGCATGGTGAGCTGAGTGCCCGGCTCGCCGATGGACTGCGCGGCAATCACGCCGACCGCCTCGCCGACGTTGACACGATGGCCACGGGCCAGATCGCGGCCGTAGCAGGAGGCGCAGATGCCGTAACGTATTTCGCAGGTGATCGGCGAACGCACCGTCACCTCGTCGACGCCCTGCTCGTCCAGGTATTCGACCCATTTTTCATCAATCATGGTACCGGCGAGAGCCACCGCATCGGTGGTCTCGCCGGGGCGGTACACGTCGTGCGCTACGACGCGACCGAGGATACGGTCGCCGAGCGCCTGGATGACGTCACCCCCTTCAATGATGGGGTTCATAACCAGACCTTCAGTCGTACCGCAATCTACCTCGGTGACCACAAGATCTTGCGCGACGTCGACCAGACGGCGGGTCAGGTAACCGGAGTTGGCGGTCTTGAGCGCGGTGTCGGCCAGACCCTTACGGGCGCCGTGCGTCGAGATGAAGTACTGCAGAACGTTGAGACCTTCACGGAAATTGGCCGTGATCGGTGTTTCGATGATAGAGCCGTCGGGCTTGGCCATCAGACCGCGCATACCGGCGAGCTGACGAATCTGAGCGGCAGAACCGCGCGCGCCGGAATCGGCCATCATGAAAATTGAATTGAACGAAGCCTGACGAACCGCATCGCCGGCGGTGCCGGTGACAAACTGCGAACCGAGCTTTTCCATCATGGCCTTCGCAACCTGGTCATTCGTATGGGACCAGATGTCGACGACCTTGTTGTAGCGCTCGCCGGTCGTAACGAGACCCGAGGCATACTGCTCCTCGATTTCCTTAACCTGCTTCTCCGCCGCTTCGATGATGCGCGCTTTGTCTTCCGGCACAACCATATCGTCGACGCCGATGGAAACGCCAGCGCGGGTTGCGTGCTGGAAGCCGGCATACATCAAGCGGTCGGCGAAGATCACCGTTTCCTTCAGGCCCGCGACGCGATAGCAGGTGTCGAACAGACGCGATATCGAACGCTTGTTCAGGACCTGATTAATCAGTGTGAAGGGCAAGCCGCGCGGCAACAGGCCTGAAAGCAAGGCGCGGCCGACGGTGGTGGTGACCAGCTCGGTACGCTCCTGAACGACGTGATTTTCGTCGAACTCAGCCAGTTCCATCCGCACTTTGCAGCGCGCATGCAACGATACCGCACCGGTCTCGAAAGCGCGATGCACTTCGGAAGTGTCAGCGAAAATCATGCCGGTGCCCTTGGCATCGGCCGAATCGCGCGTGATGTAGTACAGGCCCAAGACCACGTCCTGGGTCGGAACGATGATCGGATCGCCATTAGCCGGCGACAGGATATTGTTGGTCGACATCATGAGGCTACGCGCTTCGATCTGCGCCTCGATGGACAGCGGTACGTGTACCGCCATCTGGTCGCCGTCGAAGTCAGCGTTGAACGCTGTACAAACCAGCGGATGGAGCTGGATAGCCTTGCCTTCGATCAGTACTGGCTCAAAAGCCTGGATACCAAGACGATGCAAGGTCGGCGCACGGTTCAGCATCACCGGATGCTCGCGGATCACCTCTTCGAGGATATCCCACACTTCCGGGCCTTCGCGCTCGACCAGCTTCTTGGCGGCCTTGATGGTGGTCGCCATGCCGCGGCGCTCAAGCTTGCTGAAGATGAAGGGCTTGAACAACTCCAAGGCCATCTTCTTCGGCAGACCGCACTGGTGCAGCTGCAAAGTCGGACCGACCACGATCACGGAGCGACCGGAATAATCGACACGCTTGCCGAGCAGGTTCTGACGGAAGCGACCTTGCTTGCCCTTGATCATGTCGGCCAAGGACTTCAGCGGCAGCTTGTTGGTGCCGGTGATGGCACGACCGCGACGACCGTTGTCGAGCAGCGCATCGACCGCTTCCTGCAGCATGCGCTTCTCGTTGCGCACGATGATGTCAGGCGCGTTGAGGTCGAGCAGACGCTTCAGGCGGTTGTTGCGGTTGATCACCCGCCGATAGAGATCGTTCAAGTCCGAGGTCGCGAACCGTCCGCCGTCCAGCGGCACCAGCGGGCGCAGTTCCGGCGGCAGTACCGGCAACACCTTCATCACCATCCACTCGGGACGGTTGCCGGAATGCAGGAAGGCCTCCATCAGCTTCAAGCGCTTGGTGAGCTTCTTGATCTTGGTCTCGGAGTTGGTCTTCGGCAGCTCCTCGCGGATGGTCTTGACCTCGTAGGCAAGGTCGACGGTCTTCAACAACTCGTAGACCGCCTCGGCGCCCATACGTGCATCGAAATCGTCCCCGTACTGCTCGATGGCGTCGAGGTAGGATTCCTCCGACAGCAACTGCCCGCGCTCAAGATCGGTCATGCCGGGCTCGACCACCACATAAGCCTCGAAATAGAGAATGCGCTCGATCTCGCGCAGGGTCATATCGAGCAGCAGGCCCATGCGCGACGGCAGCGACTTCAGATACCAGATGTGCGCGACCGGGCTGGCCAGCTCGATATGGCCCATGCGTTCACGACGGACTTTGGCCAGTGTCACTTCCACGCCGCACTTCTCACACACCACACCGCGATGCTTCAAACGCTTGTACTTGCCGCACAGGCACTCGTAATCCTTGATCGGTCCAAAGATCTTGGCGCAGAACAAACCATCGCGCTCGGGTTTGAAGGTGCGGTAATTGATGGTCTCGGGCTTCTTCACCTCACCATAGGACCACGAACGGATCTTCTCCGGTGACGCCAAGCCGATGCTGATGGCGTCGAAATCTTCAACCTGGCCCTGGGTCTTCAACAGATCAAGTAGGTCTTTCACGAGCGATACTCCTTAAACAGCCAAACGCGTCGAATGTCCGGTTGCAGCCTTATTCGTGTTCCAGTTCGATGTCGATGCCGAGCGAGCGCATCTCTTTCAATAGAACGTTGAACGATTCGGGCATGCCCGCCTCCATCCTGTGGTCGCCGTCGACGATGTTCTTGTACATCTTGGTACGTCCGTTGACGTCGTCGGACTTGACCGTAAGCATTTCCTGCAAGGTGTAGGCGGCACCATAGGCCTCAAGCGCCCACACTTCCATTTCACCGAAACGCTGGCCACCGAACTGCGCTTTGCCGCCCAGCGGCTGCTGAGTGACGAGGCTGTAGGGACCAGTCGAGCGCGCGTGCATCTTGTCGTCGACCAGATGGTTCAACTTCAGGATGTACATATAGCCGACAGTAATCGGGCGCTCAAAGGCATCACCCGTGCGACCGTCGTAAAGCGTGGTTTGACCTGAACGCGGCAGGCCGGCCAGTTCCAGCATGTTCTTGATTTCGTCTTCCTTGGCGCCGTCAAACACCGGTGTTGCCATCGGTACGCCGTGACGCAGGTTGGCACACAGGCCCGCCACATCGTCGTCGGACAGCGTATCCAAATCTTCCTTCTGGCCACTGCTGTTGTAGATTTTGCCAAGGAACTCGCGGATATCCGGCGTGCTGGCCATGCGATCGACCATTTCACCGATGCGCAGGCCCAGGCCGCGCGCGGCCCAACCAAGATGCGTTTCCAACACCTGGCCGACGTTCATACGCGACGGCACACCGAGCGGATTCAGCACCACGTCGACCGGGGTACCGTCTTCCATGTAGGGCATGTCTTCGATCGGCACGATCATCGACACCACACCCTTATTGCCGTGGCGGCCGGCCATCTTGTCGCCGGGTTGCATACGACGCTTCACGGCGAGATAGACCTTGGCCATTTTGAGTACGCCAGGCGCCAGATCGTCACCCGAGGTGAGCTTGGCCTTCTTCTCCGCAAACTGACGATCGAAGTCTTCGCGATGCCGCTCGATTTGCGCCGCAAGCTGCTCGAGCTGCTCGTTGGTCGTGTCGTCCTTGAGACGCAGGTCAAACCATTTGCCACGATCAACTTCAGACAGCATCTGCTTGCTGATCTTGGCGCCGCCTTTCATCTGGCCGGGGCCCTTGTCAGCGGCCTTGCCCATCACCAGGCGCTCGACACGTTCGAAAATATCCTCTTCGAGGATCTTGAATTGATCGTCGAGATCTTTCTTCACACGGGCAATTTCCGCGCTCTCGATTTCACGCGCGCGGGCATCCTTCGGAATGCCATCACGGGTAAAGACCTGCACGTCGATAACCGTGCCGCTCATACCGGATGGCACGCGCAGGGAGGTGTCCTTCACATCCGAGGCCTTCTCGCCGAAGATCGCGCGCAGCAGCTTCTCTTCCGGCGTCAACTGCGTTTCGCCCTTAGGCGTGACTTTGCCGACGAGAATGTCGCCCGGATGCACTTCGGCGCCAATGTAGACAATACCCGACTCGTCGAGCTTGGAGAGCGCGCTCTCACTGACGTTCGGGATATCGGACGAGATTTCCTCTGGCCCAAGCTTAGTGTCGCGGGCAACGCAAGTCAGTTCTTCAATATGGATACTGGTGAAGCGATCTTCCTGCACCACACGCTCCGAGATCAGGATCGAGTCCTCGAAGTTGTAGCCATTCCAAGGCATGAAGGCGACCAGCATATTCTGGCCGAGAGCCAGTTCGCCGAGATCGGTCGATGGACCATCGGCCAATACGTCGCCCTTGGCAATACGATCGCCGAGTTTGACCAATGGCCGCTGATTGATACAGGTGTTCTGGTTGGATCGCGTGTACTTGGTCAGATTGTAGATATCGACACCAGGTTCGCCAGCGCTGGTCTCGTCGTCGTTAACGCGCACCACGATCCGAGCGGCATCGACGGCGTAGACTTCGCCGCCGCGCAGGGCCACCACCGTCACACCGGAATCTTTCGCCACCGCCCGCTCAATGCCGGTGCCCACCAACGGCTTGTCGGCACGCAGGGTCGGCACCGCCTGACGCTGCATGTTCGAGCCCATCAAGGCACGGTTGGCGTCATCGTGTTCGAGGAAGGGAATGAGCGCGGCCGCGACCGATACGATTTGACGTGGAGAGACGTCCATATATTGGACACGTTCGGGCCCGGCCAAGGTGAATTCATTCAGATGCCGCGACGACACCAGACCGTCGATCAACCGGCCGTCGGCATCGAGCGTGGCATTCGCCTGCGCTATCACGTACTGACCTTCCTCGATGGCCGACAGGTAGTCGATCTGATCGGTGACGCGTGCGTTCTCAACCTTGCGGTACGGGGTCTCGAGGAAACCGTACTGATTGGTGCGCGCGTAGACGGCGAGCGAATTAATCAGGCCGATGTTCGGGCCTTCCGGCGTTTCGATCGGGCACACCCGACCGTAGTGGGTCGGATGTACGTCGCGAACTTCGAAGCCCGCACGCTCGCGCGTCAGACCGCCCGGGCCAAGCGCCGAAACACGGCGCTTGTGGGTGACTTCAGAGAGCGGATTGTTCTGATCCATGAACTGCGAGAGCTGGCTTGAGCCGAAGAATTCCTTGATCACCGCCGAAACCGGCTTGGCGTTGATCAATTCCTGCGGCATGTAGCCTTCGGACTCAGCCAGGCTCAAGCGCTCCTTGACGGCGCGTTCTACTCGCACTAAGCCCACGCGGAACTGGTTCTCAGCCATTTCGCCGACGCTGCGCACGCGACGGTTGCCAAGATGGTCGATGTCGTCGACGCTGCCGTTACCGTTGCGGATGTCGATCAGAACGCGCAGCACGTCGGTGATGTCCTTCTGGTTCAGCACGCCACTACCGACCACTTCACTGCGGCCGACGCGACGGTTGAATTTCATGCGCCCGACGCCCGAGAGATCGTAGCGGTCTTCAGTGAAGAACAGGTTCTTAAAGAGGTTTTCCGCTGCTTCTTTGGTCGGCGGTTCGCCAGGACGCATCATGCGATAGATTTCGACCTGCGCTTCCAGCGGCGTGGTGGTCGGGTCGACACGCAGCGTTTCCGAGAGATAGGCACCATGGTCGAGATCGTTAGCGAAGATGGTCTCAAGTTCAGCGACATCCATCTTGGTGAGTTTAGCGAGCATGTCCTCGGAGATTTCGTCATTGGCGTGCGCAATGACCTCGCCGGTACTCTTGTCGACGACATCGCGCGCTAGTGTTTTGCCTACCAGAAAGTTGCGTGGCACCGTGATCTCGGTAATACCACGTTGCTGGATTTCGCGGGTGTGGCGCGCGGTGATGCGGCGGTCGGCCTCGACCAGCACATTGCCGTCCGCATCGACCAGATCGAACTCCAGGGTTTCGCCGCGCAGGCGCTCGGGAACCAGATGCACGCGCACCTGTTCGCCATCGAGAATAAAAGTGTCGCGCTCGAAAAAGGTTTCCAGCATCAGCTGGGTCGAAAAGCCCAGCGCGCGCAGCAATACCGTTGCCGGCAGCTTGCGGCGGCGGTCGATGCGCACGTAGACGTGATCCTTAGGATCAAATTCAAAATCAAGCCACGAGCCGCGATAGGGAATGACGCGCGCCGAGAACAACAGCTTGCCTGACGAGTGGGTCTTGCCGCGATCGTGATCGAAAAATACACCCGGCGAGCGGTGTAACTGGGAGACGATGACACGCTCAGTACCATTGATGACGAAGGTACCGTTGGTGGTCATAAGCGGCAGTTCGCCCATGTAGACTTCCTGCTCGCGGACGTCCTTGATGACCTTGTCGGCACCGGATTCTTTGTCGTAGATCACCAGACGCACGGTGACACGCAGTGACGCTGCGTAGGTCAGACCTCGCACCTGACATTCCTTGACGTCAAACACCGGGTCGCCCAAGCGATAGCTCACATACTCAAGCACCGCGTTGCCGGAATAGGATTCGATCGGAAACACCGACTTGAAAGCCGCGTGCAGACCCTGGTCGCTGCGCGCGTCGACCGGGCACTTTTCCTGTAGGAAGCGCTTGTAGGATTCAATCTGGGTCTCGAGCAGATAGGGCACCTCAAGAATCGGCGGAGTCTTGCTGAAATCCTTGCGGATGCGCTTCTTCTCGGTATAGGTATAGGCCATGGAAATTACCGTCCTGTTAAACCAGATTGCGGGTCAGCACGGAGCTGGGACCGTGCGCGACGACGTCGGTGCCGTGACGCGAGAGATGGAACACGGCCACGCACCCTGGATGGGCGCATGGCCGGTTCCCAATCTTCAACTTGCGGACTGACTGCAAGGCGCGGAACTACTTGAGTTCCACCGCCGCGCCAGCTTCTTCGAGCTGCTTTTTGATGCCTTCGGCTTCAGCCTTGTTGGCCGCTTCCTTGACCACCGAAGGTACGCCTTCGACTAGGTCTTTGGCTTCCTTCAGACCGAGGCCCGTGATGACGCGGACGGTCTTGATGACGTTGACCTTGTTCTCGCCGAAGCTGGTCATAACGACGTCGAATTCGTCTTTGACCTCTTCTTTGGCGCCAGCGTCAGCGGCAACCGCCACGGCCGCGACCGCCACGGCGGCGGAAACGCCCCACTTCTCCTCAAGCTGCGAGACCAGTTCGGTCACTTCGAGGATGGTCATACCACTTAAGGTTTCGACCAGGTCTTCTTTTGAAACTGCCATTCTAATGCTCTCCTAAAAACAGATTGTGCAAATCACTCAGGCCGACTGTCGCGACTCGTTAAAAGCCGCAAGCACGCGCACAAACTGACCAGCCGGCTCGGCAAGCGTCCGGACCAGTTTCGTTTGTGGGGCCAGGAAGATCGAAAGAAGCGTCGAGCGGGCCTCGTCAAGCGTCGGCATACTGGCCAGCAGATTGAGGTCCGAGGCGGGCCTCAACTCACCGGCGAATGCCAAGGCCTTGGTCACCAGCTTTTCGTTGTCTTTGGCAAAATCACGCACCAGTCGCGCGCCGGCACCTGGGTCTTCCAGGGAAAACACCAGCAGCAGCGGACCCGTGAGGGAATCCTTCAGACATTCGAAGCTCGTACCGTCAACCGCGCGACGCGCAAGCGTGTTCTTAACTACACGCAGATACACTCCCGAACTGCGTGCTTTCGTACGCAGCTGGGTCATCTGGGCGACAGTCAAGCCGATATACTCGGCGGCAACCGCAGCTTGCGCCGTGGTCGCCACTTCTCTGACTTCCGAAACAACCGCCTGTTTTTGCTGTAACGTCAAACTCATTGGTCATTTCTCCCGGTTAGACTCCATCCGCTGGGGACAAAGTCGCACCATTTGCTGCCAGCGCCGCAATGAAGCGGCGATGGCAAGGTTTACGGCGTCCTAACCGGGCATCAATCTGCCCTTGGGGGAACACCGTCTGCGCGGGCCGACGCCGATTAACCGCACCTGCTGGTGCGGACCCGCGGTCTTTGACGGCTGCCGGTGGAAGCCGGCAACCCAAAGTTCTTGAAATCCTTTAAGGCGACTGCGCTCAAACAGCTTCCAGCGACGACTTGTCGACCGCCAGGCCAGGACCCATGGTGGTCGAGATCGAAATCGCTTGGAGATAGATGCCCTTGGCCGAGCTTGGCTTGGCCTTACGCAAATCACTCAGGATAGCTTCGAGGTTGGCCTTGAGCGCCTCAGGAGCGAACGAAGCCTTTCCGATCGGGCAATGAATAATGCCGGCTTTGTCGGTGCGGAACTGCACTTGACCGGCTTTGGCATTACGCACTGCCGTGGTGACGTCGGTGGTAACCGTACCGACTTTAGGGTTAGGCATCAGGCCGCGCGGACCAAGAATCTGGCCCAACTGGCCGACAACACGCATCGAGGCGGGTGTTGCGATGGCGATATCGAAATCGATTTTCCCAGCCTTGACCGCGGCAGCGAGGTCGTCCAGACCGATGACGTCGGCTCCCGCAGCACGGCCGAGTTCAGCGTCCGCGCCGTCGGCAAAAAGTGCCACGCGTACTGATTTGCCAGTACCGTGGGGCAGGACGGTCGAACCCCGCACCACCTGATCCGATTTACGCGGATCGACGCCGAGGTTGACCGCAAGGTCGACGGTTTCGTCAAATTTAGCGGATGCGATGGTCTTCACCAACGCGAGAACTTCGTCCAAGGATCGCGGTTGACCGGGGTTGCCGATCTTTTCGCGCAGGGCGCGCAGACGTTTGCCTGGTTTCGCCATCTCTTAACCCTCCACGTCCAAACCCATACTGCGCGCCGTCCCGGCGATGCAGCGTACCGCCGCGTCCAAACTGGCCGCCGTCATATCGGCGGTCTTGGTCTTGGCGATTTCCTCAAGTTGCGCGCGAGTGACCTTGCCGACCTTGGTCGAATTGGGTGTGCCGCTGCCCTTCGCAACGCCTGCGGCCTTCATCAGCAACACCGGCGCGGGTGTCGTCTTGGTGACGAAGGTGAAGCTCTTGTCACTGAACGCCGTGATCACCACGGGCGTCGGCAAGCCTGGTTCGAGATTCGCGGTGCGGGCGTTGAACGCCTTGCAGAACTCCATGATATTCAGGCCGCGCTGGCCAAGTGCCGGTCCTACCGGCGGGCTGGGGTTGGCCTGACCGGCCTTTACCTGCAGCTTGATGTAAGCAACGATCTTCTTTGCCACTTATGGCCTCCTCGGGTGCAAACGCCTCGCGGCTCCCCGTGTTGTTGGCGGGCCGAGGCCCGCACTGTTACGTCTTCGCGGCAGCAGGCCGCCGCCCGCGATTAGTCTTTGCTGACCTGCCCGAATTCGAGTTCGACCGGCGTAGAACGCCCGAAAATCGACACCGCCACCCGCAGGCGACTCTTCTCGTAGTTCACTTCCTCGACCGCGCCGTTGAAGTCGGTGAACGGGCCGTCGGTTACGCGTACAACCTCGCCAACCTCGAACAGCACCTTTGGCCGCGGCTTCTCCACGCCTTCCTGAATGCGATCCAGAATAGCCTGCGCTTCCCGCGCCGAGATCGGTGCAGGACGATCACTGCTGCCGCCGATGAAGCCCATCACCTTTGGGCAGTCCTTAACCAAATGCCAGGAGTCGTTATCCATTTCCATCTCCACCAGCACGTAGCCGGGGAAGAACTTGCGGTCGCTCTTGCGCTTCTGGCCATCCTTCATTTCCACGACTTCTTCGGTCGGGACCAGGATCTGGCCGAATTTGTCTTCCATTCCACCGCGCTTGACGCGCTCCTCAAGCGAGCGCTTCACCTGGTTTTCAAACCCAGAGTAGGCGTGCACGACGTACCAGTTCATTGCCACGATCATTACGCCCCATGTCCAATCACAGATTGCATCGCCCATCCCAGGAAGATGTCGAGCATCCACAACAAGAACGCGAATATTACAACCACGATCATCACTACAATGGTGGTCTGCACAGTTTCCTTGCGCGTCGGCCATACAACTTTGCGCACTTCGATTTGTGCGTCACGCACGAAACCGATGACCATCCGTCCCCTGTCTGTTTGTGACGCCAGCAAGGCGGCGAGAAACACATCCAAAATGATACCGCCGACGCGCATCAACCTCGGCGCTTCCGCGTAATACTGAAAGGCAACCACGCCGGCCAGCAACATCGCGAGCGCGGCCGCAAGCTTGACCGTATCAAGCGGATTGCTGTCAACGACAATTTTCGTATTCATATAGAGATCGACAACACGATGTCGCTAACACTGCGGCTAGGGCCATAGATGCCTGTGCCGGATGCTGCCACGCCGCGCGCACCTGCTGTCTTCATTTGTCCCGCCCTGTTCGCACGCAATGCATCGTCTAGAGTGGCAGGCCAGGAGGGAATCGAACCCCCAACCTGCGGTTTTGGAGACCGCCGCTCTGCCAATTGAGCTACTGGCCTAGACGCTGTTGAACTTAAGGGGCACGCGCGGCAACAAGTTGCGCACATGCCGTGCATTGTTACTCGAGAATCTTGCTGACCACACCGGCGCCGACCGTGCGGCCACCTTCGCGGATGGCAAAGCGCAGTCCGTCTTCCATCGCGATCGGATTGATCAGCTTCACCGTCACCTTCACGTTGTCTCCAGGCATCACCATCTCAACGCCCTCAGGCAACGACACCGCACCCGTCACATCCGTCGTCCGGAAATAAAACTGCGGCCGGTAGTTGCTGAAAAACGGCGTGTGCCGACCACCCTCTTCTTTCGACAGCACGTAAACTTCCGCCTCAAAATGCGTATGCGGGTTCACAGAGCCTGGCTTGCACAGCACCTGACCACGTTCAACGTCTTCACGCTTCGTGCCGCGTAGCAGCACGCCAACGTTATCGCCCGCCTGGCCTTCATCGAGCAACTTGCGGAACATTTCAACGCCCGTGCACGTTGTCTTCACCGTCGCCTTGATGCCGACGATTTCCACTTCTTCGCCCACTTTGACGATGCCGCGTTCGATACGACCCGTCACCACCGTGCCACGGCCCGAGATCGAGAATACGTCTTCGATCGGCAGCAGGAACGGGCGGTCTACCGGCCGCTCAGGGATCGGAACATAGTCATCCAGCGCCTGCACCAGCTTCTCGATCGACTTCGTGCCGATGTCGCTATCATCACCCTCAACCGCCTTCAACGCGCTACCGATGATCACCGGCGTGTCATCACCCGGGAACTGGTACAAATCCAGCAGTTCGCGGATCTCGAGTTCCACCAGCTCCAGCAGCTCGGCGTCATCGACCATGTCCGCCTTGTTCAGATAGACAACGATCTTCGGCACTCCCACCTGACGGGCCAGCAGGATGTGCTCACGTGTCTGGGGCATCGGGCCATCGGCCGCGCTGCACACCAGGATTGCACCGTCCATCTGCGCCGCACCCGTGATCATGTTTTTCACGTAGTCCGCGTGGCCGGGGCAATCAACGTGCGCGTAATGCCGCGTCGCGCTCTCGTATTCAACGTGCGCCGTCGCGATCGTGATCCCACGCTCGCGTTCTTCGGGCGCGTTGTCGATTTGGTCGTACGCTTTAACGTCTCCGCCAAACTTCGCCGCCGACACCATCGTCAGCGCTGCCGTCAGCGTCGTCTTACCGTGATCTACGTGACCAATGGTCCCCACATTCACATGCGGTTTTGTACGCGAAAACTTTTCCTTGGCCATGGCTCTCTTACCTCAAAAATCACGTGCATCCGGCTGGCGGCACCTGGGTGGCCAGCCACGGAATATAGATGGAGCCCATAACCGGATTCGAACCGGTGACCTCTTCCTTACCAAGGAAGTGCTCTACCA
>JANLSI010000891.1:0-2279 GCA_031362345.1 Pseudomonadota bacterium | reverse complement strand
TGCATGCCGTCGAAAGTTCGCTTTATGGCGCGAATCGAAGCAGCGCTTCTTGGGAAAAAGATACGACGAGTTCGCCGACTCGATTCCACACCCGGCCGTGGGCAAGACCACGGCCGCCACTGGCGCGCGCCGGCCATTGCTCGATGAACAACCAATCATTTAAATCGACAGCTTGGTGAAACCACATTGCGTGATCGAGACTGACGAAGTTCAAACCTGGCGCTCCCCAGTTGACGCCAAACGGGATCAAGATGTTGTCTGATATCGACTCGTCACTTTGATACGCCAACAGCGCAGTGTGCATGGCAGTATCGTCAGGCACGGTGCCATCGGCTCGAATCCAGTGGCGAATACCGCCGGCGGCGGACACGCCCCGTTCGCACCAGGGCGCGTTGATAGGACGTAGATCAATGCCATGCGCGCGCAGCGCCCATGCTGCCGGCAGGGGTAAGGGATCGAGACCGCGCATGACATCCCCGTACCGGGCAAGGGATTCGGGCGCGGGTAGCGTGGCGAAATCATCTGGCACGCCAGGCTTAAGACAGACACCTGTTTCCGGCACCATGAGCGACGCCGTCATTTCAAAGATGAGTTTGTCCTGCTGCCAACACTGCACGCGCCGATTTGAAAAAGAGCGTCCTTCGCGCACGTGCTCTACGTTGTACTCGTAGGCTTGTTCGGGCCGACCGCTGCGCAGGAAATATGCATGCAGGGAGTGCAGGACGCGTCCATCGCCGCTATCAGCAAGCAGGGCCGCGGTGGCCTGGCCGAGGTAATGTCCGCCGTAGGTCCCGTCCGCGCCGTCGTCGGTTGAGCCACGGCCCTGCCAGCGGTGCTCGCCTGATGGGGTGACGGTCAAGGTTTGGAGCAAAGCATCGAGGGCACGACTCATGGCGGGCGGGTCACAATACGTTCGAATTTCCGTGGACGGGCACTTTAGCATTGATGGCCACTCGCGACGTGCCGATGTCCTGCCTACGAAGAAGCTGGCCCGTGCTACTCGCGATACCGGTCGGGCTGCTATCCGCTTGCTGTTCAGCCCATCCCTACGAGGCTTGCGCTCGTTGCGCCGTGGCACATGCAGCCACTTCGATGCCGGCTTGTTCGCAGGTATTGGCGACATCCGATACGGTGGCGCGATGCATATCGCGCACGTAACGCAGGTCGTCATAGGGCGTACCACGATGCATAGTGCAACGGTTATCCCACATCACCAGGTCGTGCACGCGCCAACGATGCAGGTAGACGAACTGGCGCTGCGTCGCATGCTGCGTCAACTCGTCGAGCAAGGCGCTTGCCTCCGCGTTATCCAAGCCCAGCAGTTCACCGATGTGCGAGGCCAGATACAGCGAAGTGCGCCCGCTCTCGGGGATCGTGCGTACCAGCATTTGTGGCACCGGTGGCAGGCGTGTGCGTTCCGTCGCAGTGAAATCGGTGAATCCGCACTTGGCACGCGAATACGCAAGGGCATGCATCGCGACCAGGCCGGCGCAGCGTTGTTTGAGCCCAGACGACAGGCAATCGTAGGCCGCGCGCATGTCGGCGTATTCAGTGTGCCCGCCGAGCGGCACCACAGTATGCGCATACAACATCGACATGCGCGCAGGCAGCCGTTTGAACGAACTGTCGGTGTGCCACAGCTGGTTGCCCTGGTTGAGCTGGCGCAGACGATCGTCAGCCGCCCAGATGGCGTTCTTCGGGGTGAGGTTTGAGATATCGACCAGTTTGGGCGTGACGCGCAATTGCGTCTTGGCATCGTAGGCGAGCACATTGTCTTCGATTGGACCGAACCATTCAGCAAAGGCGATCTGCTGTTCCGGCGTCAAGTGCTGGTCGGGGAAGATCAGCACCGCATACTCGGCGAAGGCCTGCACGATCGCCGCGCGCTCGGCCGCGCTTGGCTGCGTGGCAAGATCGACATCGCCGATTTCGGCGACGAAGCCTGGGGTTACCGGCATGATGGTAATGCTCATACGCGCTCCCCGCCGTGATGCCACACGCTCGTGCAATATGCGGAGTGTGACAGCGGTGCCCCGGCGGGCCAATAGCGGACATGTAAGCGCGTGTTTGGCATCCTGTGCTCAGATATTGCGCGGCAAGCGGGGGCTGACCGGCTGCCGAAATCGCGCGACGCGGGCTATCGTTGCGGCTACCACTTCTTGGTGGGAGCGCAGCTTCGGGACATAGTGTTTTGAGAACGCGATCCTCGCCGTCCCACCGAACGCGTTCCCAGCGCTGCCTCAGCTGCGACCCGCTCCGTGTGATTGCACTTGGTCTAC
>JANLSI010000889.1:0-6764 GCA_031362345.1 Pseudomonadota bacterium | reverse complement strand
GCGGCCTTAGGCGCGAGCGCCGCGACCGGGATCAAGGCGTATTCGCCAATCACGCCATAACGATCCGGCGACATGTTCGGCGTGATGCTGACCTCGTCACCGACGGCATAGGCTTTAACGTCGGGGCCCACGGCGGCAATCACGCCCGCGCCTTCCACACCAATACGCGACGGCAGTTTCGGCGCGACCAGGTATTGACCCTGCATATAAAGCAGCTCGGCACGGTTTAAGCCCGCCGCCCGGACCTTGACCAGCACTTCGCCGGCCCTCGGGTGGCCGGGTTCTTCTTCAACGATTTTCAGCTTCTCCGGGCCACCGATTTCGGCAAAGCGCACGATACGAGCCATGGGCCAGTCTCCTCGAAAAATTAAAAATGCGTAGCGGCGGGGTGGTCTACTGCGCGTTTGCCCGCTGGGCGACGACCGCTGCATCCAATGGCCACTGGCCGAACACTAGCGGAATGCTGTAGCCACCGTCCACTAGGTGACTGACTGCTCGAACTGCTGTGGCGGCCGTTTATCGAGGAGATTTTGATGATGGCACCGTGCCGCCGGTCGATCGAAAGACGGCCCCAGAGTGCAGCGCAATGGAGCCCGCCACACACTGGCCGACCGCCGTCGATAGGCATTAGTATCCGAGACTACCCCCCGCAACCCCGGCAAGGACCTGGCCATGAACCAGCACATCGCTTCACTGCCCCCCTCGAACAGTACCGCGACTCGCGTCGGCGCACGTAGCGAAACCCTGCGTGCCGCACTCGCTGCCGCCCTGCTCGGTCTCGCCATTCTCTGGGCGATCGGTTTTGCGCCGCTGTCAGCCCTGCATAACGCCGCCCACGACACCCGCCACTCAGCCGCCTTTCCCTGTCACTGACGCAACTGCGATGGCGATTTTTCAGCGGCTGTTGCTGGTCGCCGTGCTGGCGGGTCTATCTACGGGCCTGCTCACGACGCTCGCGCACCAAGGTCTGACGGTGCCGTTGATCCTGCAGGCCGAGGCCTATGAAGCGCGCGAGGCGCACGCTCATCACGGCCACGAGCACGCGCCCGCCTGGCAGCCTGCGCCTGGCCTGGAACGCACACTGTTGACCGCCTTCAGCGACGTCATGACGGCCATCGGCTTCGCCTTGCTGCTCGGCGCGTTATGGACCTGGCGCGGTGCGCCGCGTGGGCTACCCCAGGCCTTGGCTTGGGGCTTGGCCGGTTATGCGAGTTTCGTGCTTGGGCCGAGTCTGGGTTTGCCGGCGGAACTGCCCGGGGCCGATGCCGGGCCGCTAGGCGCGCGCCAGATCTGGTGGCTCACTAGCGCCTTTGCGACCGCCGCTGGCTTGTCGATGTGGGTGTTTGGTCGCGTGCTCCTTTGGCGCGTCGCCGCCGTGGCACTGCTCGTTGCGCCACATCTGGTCGGTGCGCCGCAGGCCATCGCCGAGGTGAGCGCGCTACCCGCCGGCTGGCATGCGGACTTCGTCCGTGCAGTGCTCGCCGTGGGTCTGTTGTTCTGGTTGGCGCTGGCGGCCAGCACCGCCTATTTTTTCAGGCGCGAAGCGCGCCGCATCACCTAGATCACGGCTCAGGCGCGCGCTGAGGCAGGCACGGCGGCGCGACGATCAAGCTTCGCGGTGGTAGGCTTTGGACGTGACCAGCCAGCTGTCATCTATCTTGTGGTAGGAGAGATAGTCAACGAACACCATGTCGTTGATGCGCACGCGCACCTTGGCCAGCGCCTGGGTCGACGAGGTGATATCGAGAAGCAGCAGTTGCTCGTCGCGCGTCGCGCCGAGCGCCTGCGGCGAGGTACGGCCAGCCAGCACTTCCTTGTAATGCGCCGCCGGCCAGCAGTTCATCTGGCCTTCGCGAAAGCCATGCAACTGCGAGGTTGAGGCGAACACGCGATCGAACTTGCTGACGTCGCAGTCGTACATGAGGTCGAAATAGCACTGCACTGCTTCGCTCAGTGCTTGCGTTTGGGTCTTGGCCATGGCCATCTCCGTGGTGGGACTTGCTGGGTTAACTCAGGGCGCAATATATCTGTTGGACCATCAGGCCAACAACAGGGCACCACGGCACACGCTATGTTTCACATTCCGACCAGGCACGCTGAATCCATAGCGCGGCTTACCACCACCGTCCCCCTGCGCTATGAGCGCGGCGCCCTCTACAGTGCTTGAACTCGGGCTGACGCCCTGGGATTTCTCCAGCCTCTCCGCCGTATCGCTGAGCGCCCAGGCGGCATTCGCCGAAGCCCTCGGTTACCAATCGTTCTGGCTACCGGAGAGCCACTTCAACGCCCAGGCCATTCCCGATCCGCTCATGCTGCTGGCCAGTGTTGCCGCCGCCACGCGCACCCTACGTCTGGCCACCACCAGCTATCTACTGCCCCTGCGCAATCCGTTGCTGGCAGCCGAACAGGTTGCGGTGCTCGATCATCTCAGCGGCGGGCGCGTGACGCTGGGCATAGGCCGGGGTTATTCGCGGGAAACACTGCGGGCCTTCGCCATTGATCCGAGCGCCAAGCGTGAATTGTTCGAATGGGCCTACCACTTGATGTTGCGCGCGTGGCGTGGTGAAGCGGTTTCTCTGCACGACGACGGCACGGCAGCGGTGCGGGTTGAGCCACGGCCCCTACAGCGACCTCATCCACCGGTGTGGGTTGCCGCCTTCGGACCCAAGGCCTTGCAGCAGGTCGGCCGCTTAGGGTTGCCCTATCTGGCCTCGCCGATCGAAACCCTCAGTGAGTTGTGCGCCAATTTTGCTGTCTACGATGCAGCCGTCGCGGCTGCCGGCCACCCACCCATCACGGTGCGGCCCGTCATGCGCACCGTTTTCGTCAGCGCAAACCGCAGCGCTGTGAACGCATTACGCGCGCGTCTGGCCAACATCAAATTGCCGCGCGGGCTGGCAACCTCGCTGCAGGTCGAGGACTGGGCCATCGTCGGGGATGCCGCCTATGTGCGCGACAAAATTGCCGAATACCGCGCGGCCCTCGCGATGTCCCAATTGATCGTCACGCGCCTGCGTGTCGAGGACGTCGACGAGACCGTTTTACGCGGGTCGGTCGTCCGCATTGCCGAGTTGATCGCTGATCTCTAGCCGCAATTCTCCAGTGCACTCAGGCTTTGCTTGCGCTGGCTTGTTTCCACGGCGGCAGGCTGCGGTGGGCGATGTGCTTGCTGTCCAGGCGCGCATGACCGACGCCGAAATGGCGTTCGCGCAGCGTCGCGCCTGCGTAGTGCGTCGGCATACGGCCACGCCGTTGTAGTTCCGGCACCACCAGATCGCAGAACTCGGCAAAACCATGGGGTTGCGTAACGGGCACGAGATTGAAGCCATCGCAACCGCTTTCATCCATCCAACGTTCGAGCTCGTCGGCGACGGTTTGTGGACTGCCGACAATTTTCGGCATCAGGCTGCCGGTTGATAAGTAGTCGGCGATCTCATCGAGTGACCACTCGCGCGCAGGATCGATAAGGGAGAAATTAGCCAACAGACTTTGAATGGCGTCGGTCTGCATGTCTTTGAGCGCCTTGCCCGATTCGAGCTTGGCCAGATCGATACCGACCCAGCCGCAGTACAGGGCGAGGGAGCCTTCCGCGCTGCCATAGCGACGACAGGTTTCAAGTTTCAGCTGCGCTTCGGCGTCGGTCGGTGCAACGATGACGGTGATGCCGGGGAAATACTTGACGTCCTCGCGACGCCGGCCCTCGGCCTGTAAGGCCGACGTCAAGCGCTCGACGGCGGCACGGCAGGCGGGGATAGTCGGGTCCATGGCAAAAATGGCTTCGGCATGGCGCGCCGCGAATCGCAAGCCGCGCCCGGACGCACCCGCCTGGTACAAAACCGGTGTGCGTTGTCGCGAGGGCTCGCACATATGCGGCCCTGGCACGTCAAAGTACTGTCCCTTGAAATTGATCTCATGCACTTTGCTCGGATCGATGAGCATGTCGTGCTCGCGATCACGCACCATGGCGTCTTCTTCCCACGAGTGTTCCCACAGCTGGTAACACACGTCCATGTATTCGTCGGCGCGGTCATAGCGCTGGTCGTGGGGCATCATCTCACCCAGCCCAAAGTTGGCATTGGCATCCGCCAGATAGGAGGTGACGATATTCCACGCCACCCGCCCGTCGGTCAGATGGTCCAAGGTCGAGAATAATTTGGCGGTGTGATAGGGCGGGTAATAGCTGGTGCTATAGGTGGTGGCGAAACCGAGGTGGCGGGTGGCGGCGGCCATGGCGGAAATGACCAGACTAGGATCGTTACTCGGGAATTGCGTGCCGTGGCGCACCGCCGCCTCGCGCGAGCCACGATAGACGCTATAAGTGCCGTGCACATCGGCGAGAAACAAGGTGTCGAAGTATCCTGCTTCTAGAATGCGTGCTAGTTCGACCCAGTAGTGCACGCTGCGATAGCCATCCAAGGGCCGGTCGAGGGGATGTTTCCACTGGCCGATCGAATGGTGTCCGATACAGCATTGCGTGAAGGCATTCATGTGGATCTGTTTATTCATTTCTTGCCCTCTTCAGTCGTGCTCACGGTGACCGGCGACAGACCCTTAAGCCGGCGACAATTTGTCTTGCGTCTTGGTCTCGAAGTCGCTGGCCTCATGGCGTTCGTGTAACTGACTGGCCGGCTCACCCCAGCTGCGATTGACCATGCGCCCGCGCTGCACTGCCGGGCGCGCGGCGATGACATCCGTCCAACGCTGCACGTGCGTGTAATCTTGAACCTGCAGAAATTCGCCGGCCTCATAAAGCAGGCCCTTGGCGAGCGCCCCATACCAGGGCCAGATGGCCATGTCGGCGATCGAATAATCGCTGCCGGTCATGAATTCGTGCTCAGCCAAGTGGCGATCGAGCACGTCCAATTGGCGCTTCACTTCCATCGCAAAGCGGTCGATGGCGTATTCAATCTTGGTCGGCGCGTAGGCATAGAAATGGCCGAAGCCGCCGCCCAGATAGGGCGCGCTGCCCATCTGCCAGAACAGCCACGATAGGCAGGCGGCGCGGGCTGCACTGGTGGTCGGCATGAAGGCGCCGAACTTCTCGGCCAGGTGGACCAGAATCGCGCCGGACTCAAATACCCTGACAGGCGACGACCCACTATGGTCCACCAGCGCCGGGATCTTGGAGTTGGGATTGGCCGCGACAAAGCCGCTGCCGAACTGGCTGCCATTATTGATGGGGATCAGCCAGGCATCGTATTCAGCGCCGCGATGGCCCAGTGCCAAGAGTTCCTCCAGCATCACCGTGACCTTGACGCCATTGGGTGTCGCCAGTGAATAGAGTTGCAACGGATGACGGCCGATCGGTAATTCCTGCGTTTGCGTCGCGCCAGCAGTCGGTCGATTGATATTGGCGAATTGCCCGCCGTTGTCTTTATTCCAAGTCCAGATTTTTGCGGGTGTGTAGGGCGCGGTATCAGTCATCGGTCTAATGCTCCGTCTAGCGAGTGAACAACAATACAGGGGTGTGAGACGGTGCCGGCAGCACCACCGGGACGCCGTGTAGGGCAAGCCTACGATTATCGTCTACACCATCCAAGGAAACATACCGGTGGGGAATCTCGTGCCACGAAGGCGCTGGTCGATCGGGCCGGGAGTGCCCAGCCCGCAGTGACAGGCTCCGCTTGATGACCGCAAGCGATGACCAGCAAATCAAGTTCCCTCGTCCCTCGCCGCTAGCCTGTGTACTTCATTTGCCCTAGAAATCTCGGCGCCGCCTATCCGATGCGCTCGCCGCCCTGCTAGCCTTCGCCGGAGCGTCCGCAATATCCAGGAGTGAGCCCGCCTTGTCATCACCATCAGCGCCGGCGGACCTGGAGACCGCGCGACTCGCCCGTCTGCGTGCCCTGGCTATTCTGGATTCCGATCCGGAAACGCTATTTGACGCGCTCGTGCACGCCGCCGCACAAATCTGCGGCACGCCGATCGCCCTGGTCAGCCTGGTCGACGAACAGCGCCAATGGTTCAAGGCCAACTTCGGCTTAGCCGGCGTCAGCGAGACGCCGCGCGATATCGCATTCTGCTCCCACACCATTCACAGCAACGACGTGATGCTGGTCGAAGACGCCGCCTCCGATCCGCGCTTTGCACACAATCCCCTGGTCGTCGAAGCGCCCTCCATCCGTTTCTATGCCGGGGCGCCCATCACGCTTTCCGACGGCCACCGCATGGGCACCCTGTGCGTCATCGATCGGCAGCCACGCCAGCTCAGCGCCGCACAGCGCGCGCTCCTGCAGCAGCTGGCGGCGGTGGCCGCTGCTGCCCTTGAACTGCGCGAACGCGGCTTGCGGGCACTCGACGACGCGTTGACCACCCACGCGCGCATCGCGCGTATGTACGACTCGACACCGGCCATGCTGCACGCTGCCGACAGCGATTTTCGCATTTTTGCGGTCAGCACTACCTGGCTCGCGAAATTAGGTTACCAGCGCGACGAAGTGGTCGGTCGTCGGTCCTTGGAATTCTTGAGCGAAAACTCGCAGCAATATGCGCGTCGCACTGTGCTGCCAGAATTTTTTCGCAGCGGTCGCTGTACCGAGGTCGAGTTTCAGATGGTGCATAAAGACGGCACTCTTATCGATGTCTCGTGGTCCGCCATCCTTGATCAGGATGCGAGCGGCAAGGCCCAGGGCATCGTGACGGTGATCCAGGATATGACCGCACGCAAGCTTGCCGACCAGCGCTTGCTCGAAAGTCGTGACGGCCTGACGCGCATCATCGAGGCCACCCATGCCGGTACCTGGGAGTGGCAGCTTGCGACCGGC
>JANLSI010000846.1:0-4215 GCA_031362345.1 Pseudomonadota bacterium | reverse complement strand
TCCGACAGGCCGTGCTTCACGCCTTTGAAGGGCTCGAGAATAGCGGCCGTGGCTTGCGCTGAGAGCGGGTTCTCACCGCTGACTTAGTAGGTATTGACGGCGAAACCGGCCAGGAACAGACCGGCGAACACTCCAGCGATGGCGCGAGCCGCGCGCAATGTAACCGGCGAAGCCACCGATATCCCTCTCTCCGCACGACCGCGCGACGGGCGCTGGCCTGGCATTTGTTCTGTCGAGGACGAGGCCTCGATCCTCCAAGCATGATGCCATACATCGTTGTAAATCCGATGACTCCACTTAGGCTTAGGTATGGGGGTGCACCGATCGCCGCCGCGCAACTCAAGCCCGCGTTGCCTGACGCCGCTACCGGGACAAGACCTGAACCGGGTGCGCCCAGAGACTTCAATGCTCCATCAAACCGCTACCCTCGTCCTCGTGACCGCCGGCCTTGCCGGCTGCGCCAGCGCCGCACCAACACCCGATGAGAGAGAGAAGCGTGGCCGCCGTACAAGCGGTCTATGTTGAAGTCGCATCGGATATCTATGTCAGCGAACGCCTGCTGGCGGCACCGCCGGCCCAGGACTCTTGCGTCAAGGTCGTGCTGCCCGCTGGGCGGGGACAAGACGTCACCACCATGGCACGCGTCCCCGCGAAGCGGGTGCTGGCGGCCGGCGACACCGTCACCGTCAAGCGCCCTACCCGCGTGCTCGATTTGATCAGCACGGCACGCCGGCGCAGGCCAGCACGCCTCCCCTGCCCGCCGCCATCGAGCGCTTGTTGACGACCGACGGCAACTGAGCTCGGGCATCGGCGCCGCCCTGACCCGGCGCTGCCGACCGCCAGGCTGCTAACCCATCGTGCGCGACTTCGTGGCCCGCGTTCGATGCGATAATTCCTCATCTTTCAGGAGTCGCACCATGCCTTATCACATCGCGTTTATATCCGGCAAAGTCGCCGTCATCACCGGCGCTGCCGACGGTATCGGTCGCGCGGCCGCCCGACGTTATGCGAGCTTTGGCATGCACTTGCTGCTCGCTGACTGCGACGCCGAACGACTGGCCAGTAGCGCTGACGAAGTCCGCGCCATCGCCGCCGCGCACGGTGGCCGCGTCGAAGCGCAAGTAATCGACGTCGCGCAGTTCGAGCAGGTGAGCGCGCTTAAAGAACGCGCCTACAAGGATTTCGCGCGGGTTGATGTCTTGATGAACAATGCTGGCACCAGCCAAACGAGCGGCGCGTGGTCGGCGCTCACCGCATGGCAGCACATCATCGGCGTCAATCTGTGGGGCATCGTGCACGGCGTGCAGGCTTTCACCGCGGCCATGATCGCCCAGGGCGAGCCCGCCTTGATCATCAACACCGGCTCCAAACAGGGCATCACCAATCCGCCGGGTAATCCGGCCTATAACGTCAGCAAGTCTGGCGTCAAGTCACTGACGGAGGCTCTACAACACGAATTGCGTACGACCGTCGACTGCCAGGTGAGTGCCCATCTGCTAGTGCCCGGTTATACCTACACCGGTTTGACGCGTCGTCGCGTGCCATCGAAGCCCGCCGGCGCATGGCTGCCCGAGCAGGTCGTCGACTACATGCTTGCCGCCATTGCGCGCGGCAGCTTCTACATCATTTGTCCGGACAATGAAGTATCCAGCGCCGACGATGCCAAGCGCATGGTGTGGGCGGCCTACGACATGGCCGAGGATCGCCCACCCCTGTCGCGCTGGCATGGCGACTATCTGGACGCGTTCAAAAACTTCGAGGTTTAAGCCGTTGCCGCAGCGGCGTGGCCCGTCGCATCAGCCGCTCTCAGAGCGTCTCAATAATGATGGCCGGTGCCATACCGCCGGCTGCACACATCGTCACCAGTCCGCGCTGCTTACCTTGACGCTCGAGTTCATCGAGCAGGGTGCCGACCAGGATAGCGCCGGTGGCACCAATGGGATGGCCCAGCGCGATGGCACCGCCATTCACGTTGACCTTGGCACGGTCCAATTTCAGATCGCGAATGAATTTCTCCGCGACTACTGCAAAGGCTTCGTTGATTTCGAACAAGTCGATATCGTTGACGGTGAGACCGGCCTTGGCCAGCACCTTCCTCGCCGCCGGTACCGGCGCGTTCAACATCAAGGTCGGGCAATCGCCGATATTCGCGGTGGCTATCACGCGTGCGCGCGGTTTCAAGCCATGCTTCTTCACATAGGCTGCCGAGGCCAGCAGCAAACCACCCGCGCCATCGACGACACCCGAAGAGTTACCGGCATGATGGATGAACTGCACGTCGCCCAGCTCACGATACTTCTGCCGTATCAGCCCGCCGTAGGTGTTGCCGGCTTCATCGACCACCAGCTCGGCCCAGGCGCCGAACACCGACTTCAGTCCGGCCAGGGTTTCAAGCGTCGTTTCGGGGCGCGGAAACTCATCGTGGTCCAAGGCCAAGCTGCCATCGAGGTTGTAGACCGGCACCAGCGAGCGCACGAAGCGCCCGTCCTTGATCGCTGCCGCCGCGCGCTGTTGCGACGCAAGCGCCAGTTCGTCGACCGCCCTGCGGTCTATGCCTTCCATGGTCGCAATGAAATCGGCACACACACCCTGCTGCGATTGCGGATGAATGGCGCGCAGGTGCAGATTGCCGCGGTCGAGCATCGGCGGCTGCTTGGGATCGGCGATCGAGGCCACGTAGCTCATCATCTCGGTGCCGCCGGCGATGACCAGATCTTCCATGCCCGACATGATCTGGGCTGCCGCCAGGCTGACGGTGGTGATACCCGAACCGCAGAAACGATCGAGCGTCATGCCCGACGCGCGGATGTCGTAACCGGCGTCGAGCGCGGCCATGCGACCAAGATCGGCGCCCTGCGCCGCAACCTGGGAGCTGGTGCCCCAGATGATGTCGTCGACATCGGCGGTGTTGAGCGAATTACGTTCGGCCAGCGCCTTCAGCACGGTCGCGGCGAGATGCTGGGGATGGAGGTGGGCGAGTGCGCCCTTGCCGACCTTGCCGACACCGCGCGGTGTGCGGCAGGCATCGATGATGTATGCGTTATTCATGATTGTGTTCCCTGTAGTAGAAGATTTGAGGCGCGGCCGCAGGCCGACGAGTGCAGGCTTCGCGCATCAGACCTGCATCCCATCGAACATCACCCGCTCGTCACCGATAAAGGATAAACAACCCTCGATATCGATGAACTTGAGTTCGTCGGGCTTGATGATTTCGAGATAGCGCGGCTCGCGGAACGCTTCGTTCATCGCCTCGCGACTGTCGAACCAGATCTCGCCGACACCGTCATAGTCAGGAATATCACCGAACAACGAACCCGCTGCGGCCTGGCCTGGCGCCGGATGATATTGAATATATTTGCGCACATGGCGCATGAACTCCGGGATGCTCTTGACCAGCGGCCCGTGCCGCTCGAACCAGTAGCGACTGAACTCGTCATGGCTCATGCCGGACTTACGACGGACGAAGACGATCATCGTGATCATGGGTTTGCCTTAACGTTGATTTGAAAAATTTCCAGCACCCGTCGCGGCAAGGCCTAACCGGCGCGCGCGACTTGCACCAGGTTGTCGGAGAAGCTGGGTGCGTGTCCGAGGTTGGCGAACTCGGCAGAACTTACGATATTCACCGTGCCCTGGTTCAACTGTCGCCAATAGCCCAGCGTCGTCACCACCACACCGGCATTGACGTCGTCGCTCACTCGCGCGCGCGCTGCGAAACTTCCCCGATCGTTGAACACCTTCACCCCATCGCCATCGCGAATGTCCCGTGAACTGGCGTCGGCGGGATTGATCAGCACGAACTGCTCGCCCTGGCCTTTGATCTTGGTGTCGATGTTGGCGTAGCAGGAGTTCAGGAAGCCGTGGCTCTTGGGCGAGACGATATTGAGTGGATAACGGGCCGCGAGCGTCGGATTACTGTGGACGCTCTCGCGCGGAGCCACATAGTCCGGCAGGGCGTCGATCGGCTCGCCGCCCTGCAAGGCTTCATACATCTGGCGGAACGGCGGCGCAACGAAATTGCCGTGCACGGCAATACTCGATCTGAATTCGCACTTGGCCGAAGGCGTTGGAAAATTGCCGTCGCGATGGGGCGCACGCTCATCGGCACTGCCGAGCGCGAGACGTGCATAGCCTTCGCGGCGCAAGCGCGCGAGATCGATCCCGGCACACGCCGGCGCGTCCCAGGCAACGAAATGCGCCAGGCATTCGGCATCC
>JANLSI010000828.1:0-2077 GCA_031362345.1 Pseudomonadota bacterium | reverse complement strand
GCTGGGAGACGGTCATATTCGTTCGTGAGGGTTGCCGCGTGCCGGGCGCGCCATGAACGCGGCTGAGCGCGTGCGTGCCGCCGGTCGGCCCATCGGCCTCATGGGCGGCACGTTCGATCCGCTGCATAACGGCCATCTGCGCATGGCGATCGAGGCTTACGAAGCGTTGTCGCTCGACCACGTACGACTGATCCCACTGCATGCACCCAATCATCGCGCCGGCCCGGTGGCCGCGCCGGCTCTGCGCCAGACGATGCTGCGCGCGGCAGTCCGCCCGCCGCTCGAACTCGACAGCTGCGAGATCGATCGCGGCGGCGTCAGCTACACCGTTGATACTTTGCTGGTCATGCGAGCGCGCTGGCCGACGCGCTCCTTATGCCTGCTGATCGGGCGCGATGCCTATCAAGGTCTGGCGCGCTGGCATCGTGCCGGCGAACTGCTGTCGCTGGCCCACATCGTGGTCGCGTCGCGGCCCGCTATCGAGACTCGTCACGACCCCGCGCTTGACGAACTGGTCGCGAATGCGCAGGCTGCGCGGGTGGATGAACTCCATGACATGCGCGCCGGCCGGGTGTTCTTTCTCGATATCCCCCTGCTTCCGATCGCTTCCAGCGAGCTGCGCGCGCGTTGCGCCGCTGGCCGCATGATCCGGCACTTGGTGCCGGAATCCGTCGACGATCTCATCACCGAACATTCACCGTATCGCCCATGAGCAAAAAAGAAGACAAGGCGCTGGCTGATCTGGCGAAGCGCGTCGCAGCGGCGCTGGATGACGGCAAGGCGGTCGACATCCGCGTGCTCGACGTGCGCAAGCTGACCGTCATCACCGATTACATGATCATCGCTTCCGGGCGCTCCTCGCGACAGGTGCGCGCGCTGGCCAAGCGCGCCATGGATACCGCCCGCGAACAGGCCGTGCCCATCATCGGCAGTGAAGGCGAACGGGAGAGCGAGTGGATTCTGATCGACCTCGGTGGCGTGGTGGTGCATGTCATGCAGGCCGAGACCCGCGCGTTCTATCAGCTCGAAAAGCTCTGGGAGCAGCGCGCGCCGGTCGAGATCCAGGCCGGCTAGTCGCGCCGGCCCAGCATGGTCGTGGATGTGCTGTGCGTGTGTCGTCGCCCGCCGGCCTGGGTCGCGGCCACGTGCGCCGACTACGCCAAGCGTCTGGTGCGCAGCGATCAACTCCGCTTCCGTTACTTGAACCCCGGCCCCGATGGCGCCGACAGCGCAGTGCGCCGGCGCGACGAAGGCGCCCGCATCATGAAAGCATTGAAGGCCGGCACCCATCTGGTCGTGCTCGATGAGCGCGGCGATGAACTCAGCAGTGTCGAGCTGGCAGCGCGCTTCGGTGCTTGGCGCGAACGCCACGCGCACCTGAGTCTGGCTATCGGTGGGGCCGATGGTTTCGACACCCTGCTGCTTGCGGCGGCTGCCGAACGTTGGTCCTTGTCACGTCTTACCCTGCCCCATCTGCTGGTGCAGGTGGTGGTGGCCGAGCAGATCTATCGCGCGGCAAGCATCCTCGCCGGCCATCCCTACCATCGCCCATGAATGATCAATCGCGTTTGTTGCACCTCGCTTCGCGCTCGCCACGTCGCGCCGAATTATTGCGTCTGCTAGGCGTGGACTTCGTGCTGGTCGATGTCGATGTCGATGAGCGTCAACAGGCGGGCGAGGCACCGGCAGACTATGTGCGGCGTGTCGCCGCCGACAAGGCACGCGCCGGCAGTGCGCAGCTGGCGTCCGGCGCAGTGGTACTGGCGGCCGACACCACGGTCAGTGTCGATGGTGAGATCTTCGGTAAGCCACGGGACGAGGCCGATGGGCGCGCAATGTTGATGCGTCTGTCAGGGCGCTGGCATGCAGTGTTCACCGCCGTGGTGGTCGCTGTCGATGAGCGACATTACACCGAGGTGGTGAAGACCCGCGTAGAGTTCCGCACGCTGGATCACGCCACGATTACGGCCTACTGGCGCGTCGGCGAAGCAGTCGATAAAGCGGGTGCCTATGGCATCCAAGGCCTCGGCGGCGCGTTGGTCAAACGCATTGAAGGCAGCTATGGCGCGGTGGTGGG
>JANLSI010000822.1:0-3154 GCA_031362345.1 Pseudomonadota bacterium | reverse complement strand
TTCTGCTTTCTGTTCTGCTTCGGCGAGGTCTTTCAAAGTAGTGCGAACATATTCGCTTTCTGCCTGCCGCCTTTGCTCCTTGTAGGCATCGATCGCCGAACTGGCCTCATTCAGGCGACCCGCTTGTACCTTCAATTCACTTTGATGTTCGACCAGGTCTTGCTGCGTCGCGAGGTACTCGAGCTTGGATCCGTAGCCTTTCTGGGCGAGCAGGTTGCGCGCGTCGGCACGCTTCTCCAGGTAGGGGATGCTTTCGGTCAGCTTGCCGATAGTCGCCGTCACCGCTTCGCGGCTGCCGGTGTTCTGCGCAACCTGGCGGTCAAAGGCGTGCAATTTGGCCCGGATCTCGTTGACCTGACTCTCGAGCAGGCTTTTCGCAAGCGCAATCTGGATTGCCGACGCGCCGTCCGGCGGCACAAAGCGCGCGAGCGGATCGCCACTGATGTCCGCCGCCGCTCTGAGGCGCGTGGCCTGCAGGCTGGCGTCGATAAACTCGCTCGCGAGACGGTCATGTTCGGCGCCGCTTATTGTCGAGTCGATTTCGACCAGGACCTCGCCGGCCTTGACCCGCTGACCATCCTGCACGTGGATCGCACGCACCACGCCGGCCTCGAGCGGCTGAATGATTTTGGTGCGTCCGGTCGGGACCACCTTGCCCTGTGCGGTCGCGACGATATCGACCCGACCGACGCAGGACCACAGCAAGGCGACCATAAAGAAGCCGACGATAAGCGCGGCTATCATGCGACTGGCGGGCGACGGCGGCGTCTCCAAAACCTCCAGCGCGGCCGGCAGAAACTCGCTGTCGTCGCGCGTACGACTGAATAATCGTGCGATTCTACTCACGCATTTTGTCCCGCTTGCAGTCGCCACAGGGATGCATAACGGCCGTTACGAACTATCAATTCGTCGTGCGAGCCATCTTCCGTAATGCGGCCGCCTTCGAGTGTCAGGATGCGGTGGCAAGTACGTACGGCCGATAAGCGATGGGCGATGATGAGTACAGTCCGTCCTTGCACGATACGCGCCATATTGTCTTGGATGATGCGCTCGCTCTCATAGTCGAGTGCACTGGTGGCTTCATCAAAGATCAGGATACGCGGGTCCATCACTAGGGCTCGCGCGATGGCGATGCGCTGGCGTTGCCCACCGGACAGCATGCCGCCCCGTTCGCCGACCGGTGTGTCGTAGCCCTGCTGCAGATCGAGAATGAATTTATGTGCGCCGGCGAGGCGTGCCGCCTGCACCACGCGTTCGAAAGGCATGCCCGGATCCGCCAGCGCGATGTTGTCGCGGATGGAGCGATTGAACAGCACGTTCTCTTGCAACACGACACCGATCTGACGCCGCAGCCACGACACGTCGACCAGTGTCAGGTCGACACCGTCCACCAGCACCCGACCGCTCTCGGGGATGTAAAGGCGCTGCGCAAGCTTGGCAAACGTCGACTTGCCGGAACCCGATGGCCCCACCACGCCGACCACCTGGCCGGCCGGAATGACGATGCTGACGTTGTGCAGGATTTCGGGACCATCGACACGGTAACGAAAGCCGACATTCTCGAAGCTCACCTGACCCTCGATGCGTGGCAGAGCGGTACGGCCCGGCGTCAGCATTGGTTCGGGATGAGTGTTCAGGATATCGCCCAGCCGCTCGATCGAGATCCGGGCCTGGTGAAAATCCTGCCACAACTGCGCCAAGCGCAGCACCGGTTGTGCGACACGGCCAGCGAGCATATTGAATGCGACCAGCGCACCAATGGTCAGGTCGCCATGAATCACCGCCTTGGCGCCGTAATAGAGCGTCGCACCGGTCACTACTTTGCTCGCAAGCTGCACGCCCTGGCTCGCCCAGTTGCTCAAGTTCAGCACTCGAAAGCTGGCGCGCACGTAGCCAGCCAACTGCTCTTCCCAACGCCGTTGCATCTGCGGTTCGATGGCCATCGACTTCAAGGTCTCGATGCCGGACACCGCCTCGACCAGAAACGACTGGTTCTCCGCACCGCGGTCGAAACGATCATCTAACAGGATGCGGAATGCCGGACTCGCCAGCACCGAGATAGCGATGTAGACCGGGAATGAGGCGACCACGATACCGGTCAGCGTGATCGAGTAGAACGCCATCACACCCAGAAATACGAAGGTGAAGAACACGTCGATGACCAAAGTCAAGGCGGAACTGGTCAGGAAGTTCCGCATGTTTTCCAACTCGCGAACGCGCGCCACGCTGTCACCGACGCGGCGCGCTTCAAAGTACGCGATCGGCAGCGCGACCAGATGACGGAATAGGCGCGCGCCGAGTTCGACGTCTATTCGGCTGGTGGTGTGGGCGAAGACATAGGTACGTAGCGCCATGAGCAGGCTTTCAAACAAAGACACCACCAGCAGCCCGACGACCAGCACGTCGAGCGTCTCCAAACCGCGATGGACCAGCACTTTGTCGATCACCACCTGGAAGAACAGTGGCGTGATGAGGGCGAAAATCTGCAAAAAGAACGAAGCAACCAGCACTTCCCCGAGTAGATGCCGGTACTTGTGCA
This sequence comes from Pseudomonadota bacterium, assembly GCA_031362345.1. GTDB lineage: Bacteria > Pseudomonadota > Gammaproteobacteria > JADJYF01. Next base: position 615 of record JANLSI010000822.1, on the reverse strand, counting down.
TGGCCTGCAGAAACCAGGTGACGTCGAAGCGACGCGTCAGTTCACCGAGTCCGGCACGGCGCGTAAGAAGCACCACATTGCCGCTCCACTGTGCTTCGAAATCACGGCGCGCGAGCTTGTGCGGTTGGGCCACGAGCGGGTCCTGCAACAAGACGTCGTCGGTCGACATTTTGCCGACCAGCACGAAACTGCCGTCCGTGCGTTCGGCAAGTGCCGGAACCTGCATTTTGAGCAATCGCTCCCAACTCGTGCGGGTCGCGCGCGCCTTCACTTTCAATGTCTTTGCACAACGCAGCATCGCAGTGGTGCCGAAGGGCAGGCCGAACTGATGCGCGAGCTGCTGCGGATCCACTGCGATGTCGAGAAAACGCAGCAGCAAGGTGAAGGCCAGCAAGCCGGAATCCGGCGCATCGGGGGGGACGGCCGTTTGCGTTGCGGCCGAGCTGCTGACGGTCATGGTTTCGCTTCCGGTGGCGGGGTGTCGGACGATGGGGTGGTACGCGTTCCGAGCCACTTGTTGCGAACTTCATCGTAATGTTCGCGGGGATCGTAGAGTTCGATCGGCAGCGCCAAAGTGCTCGCGGTAAGTTGCCCGATAGCGGCTTTCAGCTGTAG
>JANLSI010000797.1:0-6968 GCA_031362345.1 Pseudomonadota bacterium | reverse complement strand
CCGCGTCGTCACGGCGCCACAGACAACGGCCGATGATCTTGCAGCGGCCGACCGACACCGTGCCGCGCTTGTTCGGTGTGGCCTCGTCCAGCGCCGCTTCGAGGGGCGCGCGGCGCGCCTCATGGATCTCGACCGGCTCGTAATTTTCGTCCATCAACACCAGCAAGACGACGTCCCAGTCTTTATCCAGCTTGAGTTGCCCCAGTCGATGGGGACGGCGCGTGTCGTCGAATACGGTGCGTGCCTTGATCTGAATCTTCTCCCGCCCACCATCGACATTACGCAAGGCGTCAAAGCCTTCGGCATCGCTAGGCGCGGCCTCAAGGCCGAGCAGCGTGATAGCGTCGCTGATAGCAATCTCGCCACTGATGGCCAGCGTCTTGCCGGTTGCGCGGCGATACTCCGCCGCCAGGCGGCGCGCCTCACCCATCAATTTGTCGATCTGGTAAACGCCCATCGGCAGGCACGGTCCATGAATCAAGTAGAGATTCACTTAGTCTACTTAAGTTACTGATTCAAAAACATCAAAATCGCCGCGCATGGGGTGTCGAGCTAGCCCTCCTCGGTCCCTTCGTCGTCCAGCTCGCGTGCGAAACTGGTGACTGTCGCAATGGCATGACCGAGACCGAGTGTCATCAACAAGCGTTCGATCCCAAGCGCGACACCGGCACAGACCGGCATACCCGCGGCCATGGCCGCGAGCCAGCGTTGATCCGGCACCACAGCGGGCAGTCTGCGCCGCATACGCGTGGCGTTGTCCTCAGCGAAACACCGGGCCTGTTCAGCGACATCGATAATTTCGTGATAACCATTGGCAAGTTCGAGCCCGTCGATGACCAATTCAAAGCGTGCCGCGACCCTGGGTGGTCCGGCCTCAAGACGCGCATAGGCACGTAGCTCGACGGGAAAGTCATAGACAAAGACCGCACCCGCCTCGCGCAGGGCAGGTTCGAGCACACAGGCGTAGAGGCAATCGAGCAACAGCGCACGATCGTCCCCATCGGCCGGCGCGAGTTCGACCGGCTGCTGCGCCACCAGCGCGGCCAGATCAGCGGTTTGGAGATCATAGGGCTCGATGTCGAAATGCGCGGCGAACAAGTCGCCGTAACGCACACGTGCGATCGCGCGCGCCAGACCCACTGCACGCAGTGCGCCTTCGACGTCGTCCATGAGATCAGCGAGGCCGTAGCCGACGCGATACCACTCCAACAAAGTAAATTCAGTGAGATGGTGACGGCCCCGCTCATCGCCACGAAACACCGGGCCGAGCTGGTAGATGTCGCCGCTACCGCTCGCCAACAGGCGTTTCATGGCGGCTTCCGGCGAGGTGCGCAGATACAGTTGTCGCGCAGGATCGAACGGACTCTCAAGCGCTAGATTGGCGAGCGTCGGCTCGCTGGTGGCGTAGGGCGAGAGCAGCGGCGTACTGACCTCGCACACGCCCTGGGTGTCGAAATAGGCACGCAGCGCCGCCATCACCGCAGCGCGCTTGCGCAGCGTCGCCGACGTTGCGCTGGGCCGCCAGGCGTGCGGCATGGCAGGAATGGGCGCGCTATTCCTTGGCGCGCGACACGTATTCGCCGGTGCGGGTGTCGATCTTCAACAAGTCGCCCTGTTCGATGAACAGCGGCACCTTGACCACCGCGCCGGTTTCCATCTTGGCCGGCTTGGTACCGCCGGTAGCGGTGTCACCACGCAACCCTGGATCGGTCTCGGTGATGCGCAGCACCACGAAATTGGGCGGCGAGACCACCAGCGGGGCATCGTTCCACAAAGTGACCTGACACATCTCCTGACCCTTCAGCCACTTCGCCGCATCGGCCAGTGCGGAGGCCGGCGCGATGATCTGATCGAAGGTCTGGGTGTTCATGAAGTGATATTCGTCGCCGTCGCTGTAGAGAAACTGCAGTTCCAGATCGACCACATCGGCGCCTTCCGCGCTGTCATTGGACTTCATGGTCTTTTCGATCACGCGGCCGGTCTTCAGATTGCGGATTTTGATACGATTGAACGCCTGGCCCTTGCCGGGTTTGACGAATTCATTGTCGATGATGGTGTAGGGATCACCGTCAAACATGAGCTTGAGCCCGGGCTTGAACTGGTTGGTGCTGTAAGTGGCCATAGACCTTGGTGTTTCCAGAATTTCGGCGACCATGATGATAGCGCGAAGCCAGCAGGTGTTGGACACGGCGGACTGGCGGGCCCAGCTGCGCGATGCCTACCGCGATCCTCAACAACTACTCACCGAACTCGGACTCGATGACGCGGGTCTCGTGCTGACATCGCAATCTGACTTTCCGTTTCGCGTCACGCGCTGCTTCGCCGCGCGTATGCGGCATGGCGACGCCCACGATCCGCTGCTGCGCCAGGTATTGCCCCTAGTGTCAGAGCAGCAGGAAGTGGCCGGTTACAGTGCCGATCCGCTGGCCGAAGCCAGCCACTTCGCCGACGGCAGCCTGCTGCAGAAATACCACGGGCGCGCACTATTGCTCGTGACCGGCGCCTGCGCCATTCACTGCCGTTACTGCTTCCGGCGCGAATTTCCCTACGGCGGCAGCGTTGGTGTCCGCCCGCTGGCAGCGGCGCTGGCGACCATCGGCGCAGACCGAACGCTGCGCGAAGTGATCGTGAGCGGCGGTGACCCGCTGGTGCTGGGCGACACCGCACTCGGCGCGCTGTTCGCCAAGCTCGCAGCCATTCCCCATCTCGAACGCCTGCGCATTCACTCACGCCTGCCCGTGGTGCTGCCGGCACGTATCACGCCGCGCCTGCTTGAAGCTCTGGGGGGTGGACGTCTGAAGCCGGTACTGGTGATCCACGCCAATCACCCTCGTGAAATCGATGACGAGGTGCGCGACGCGCTCGCTGCTTGTCGTCGCGCCGGCGTGACGCTGCTCAATCAAGCGGTGCTGTTGCGTGGCATCAACGATGCCGCAACCACCCTCGCAAGTTTGTCCGAGACCTTATTCGAGGCGGGTGTACTGCCCTATTACGTGCACGTTCTCGACCGCGTGCGTGGCACCGCCCATTTCGATACGGGCGATGCCAGGGCAGCCGGCATCGAACGCGAACTGCGCGCCATGCTGCCCGGCTATCTCGTGCCGCGCTTCGTGCGTGAAGTGCCGGGCGCGACGGGCAAGCTGCCGCTTGCGGAGATCGGCGAGCCTAGCAGCGTCTGATCGCTGCGGTGAGCGCTTTTGAGCACGCACGACCCAGGTCACAAAAAAAGATTAAAGGCCGGCCGGATTACTGACGATACAGGTCTTGAACGGAACATCCCTACCCTCCCTGGTCCGTTCATTCTAGCGGGCCGGCGTTCGCGCCGGCCCGCCCTTTTTATGCCTGTTCTATTCCACCGCCTCGATACGATCGACCCGTTGAAAACCGCGCGGCAGCTTCAGCCCGCGTCGCGCGCGCTCGGCTACGTAGTGCTGCTGATCGGCGTCTTTCAAGGTCAGATGGCGGTTGCCTGAATAGATGCGCAACTCCTGTCCCGGCTTCAAGACCGTAATGGCCTGCATGATCTCTTCGCGCGAGCGCAGCTTGGTCGACGGGATCTGCATGAGCTTCTGACCCTTGCCACGTGCCATGCGCGGCATTTCTGCGACCGGGAACACCAGTAGATGGCCACTGTTGGTGACGCAGGCCACCCATTCCTCATCGGGATTGTCGAACGCCGTCGGCGCCAAAACTCGCGCGCCAGGCGCGAGCGTCAAGACCGCTTTGCCAGCGCGATTCTTGGTCATCAGCTCTTCGACTTCAGCGATGAATCCGTAGCCGTGATCGGACGCCAGCAAGACCCACGGCCGTGTACCGGCCATCACTACACCAGCAAACGTCGCGCCTTCGGGTGGCGTCAGCCGTCCTGCCAAGGGCTCGCCGAGGCCACGGGCCGACGGTAAACCATGGGCCGGCAAGGTGTAGGCCCGGCCGGTCGAATCGAAAAACACCGCGTTCTGATTGCTCTTGCCGCGCGCCGCCGCCTGGTATTCGTCGCCGCTGCGAAAGCTCAGCTCGCGCGCATTGAGATCGTGGCCCTTGGCGGCCCGCACCCAACCCTTGGACGACAACACCACGGTCACGGGCTCGGCGGTGATCAGCTCGGTCTCGGCCAAAGCCTGGGCGGCCACGCGCGCGACGACTTCGCAACGTCGCTCGTCGCCGAAGCGTTGCATGTCGGCGCCGATTTCCTCGCGCACCAGATTGCGCAGGCGCTTGGGCGAGCCAAGAATCTGTTCGAGACTCGTGCGCTCTTTTTCGAGCTCGGCCTGCTCAGCACGGATACGCATTTCTTCCAGGCGCGCGAGGTGACGCAAACGCAGATCGAGGATCGCGTCGGCCTGAATATCAGTCAGTGCATAACGCGCCATCAGAACCGCTTTGGGATGCTCTTCGGTGCGAATGATATGGATGACTTCGTCGATATTAAGGAAGGCAATCAGATAGCCTTCCAGCACGTGCAGGCGCGCCAGTACCTTGTCGAGTTTGAACTGCAGACGGCGTCGCACGGTGGTGAGGCGGAACGCCAGCCAGTTGACCAGCAGATCGCGCAGGTTGTGCACAGCCGGCAGACCATCCGCACCGATCACGTTAAGGTTAACGCGGTAAGTGCGTTCCAGATCAGTGGTCGCGAACAGATGCTGCATGAGGGGCTCGACGTCGACACGGTTCGAACGCGGCATCAACACCAGGCGCACCGGCGTCTCGTGCGAGGACTCGTCGCGCAGATCTTCGATCAAGGGCAGCTTCTTGGCCTGCATCTGCGCCGCTATCTGCTCGAGGATTTTTGATCCCGAACTTTGATATGGCAGCGCCGTGATAATGATATTGCCATGCTCCACTGCGTACTTGGCGCGCAGCCTGACCGAGCCATTGCCGCTCTCGTAGAGCACGCGCAGATCGGCCGACGAGGTGATGATCTCACCGCCCCCCGGGAAGTCGGGCGCCGGAATGAAGCGGCACAGATCGGCGACCGTGGCAGCCGGCGAGTCGAGCAAATGAATGCAGGCCTGCGCCACTTCGCGCAGATTATGCGGCGGGATGTCGGTCGCCATGCCGACCGCGATGCCGGTGGTGCCGTTCAACAGCACATTGGGCAGGCGCGCTGGCAGGATCGACGGTTCATCCAGCGTCGCGTCAAAATTCGGCACCCAATCGGCGGTGCCCTGCGCCAGTTCGCCAAGCAACACATCGGCGTAGGGCGTGAGCTTGGCCTCGGTGTAACGCATCGCGGCGAAAGACTTCGGGTCGTCGGTCGAGCCCCAGTTACCCTGGCCATCGACCAGCGGATAACGATAACTGAAGGGTTGCGCCATCAGCACCATGGCTTCGTAGCAGGCCGAATCGCCGTGGGGATGGAACTTACCGATCACATCACCGACGGTGCGCGCGGACTTCTTGAACTTGGCGGTGGCATCGAGGCCGAGTTCCGACATCGCATAAATGATGCGCCGCTGCACGGGTTTGAGGCCATCGCCGATGTGCGGCAGAGCGCGATCGAGGATCACATACATCGAATAATCGAGGTAGGCGCGCTCGGTGAATTCGCTTAAGGGGATCTGCTCGATATCGAAGGAGTTGTTGTCGCCGCCGCTGGCCATGGTCTGTCGTTCCTCAATTCACACTCGCGAGGTTGCCCTTGCGCTCCAGCCAGGCCCGCCGATCGCCGGAGCGCTTCTTGGCCAGCAGCATGTCCATCAAGGCTTCGCATTCCTGCGGATTATCGATGTTGAGCCGCACCAGGCGGCGCGTGGCGGTGGCCATGGTAGTTTCGCGCAGCTGCAAGGGGTTCATCTCGCCCAGTCCCTTGAAACGCTGCACGTTGACCTTGCCCTTGATTTTTTGTTTCGCGATACGTTCCAGAACGACGTCCTTCTCGTCCTCGTCGAGCGCATAGAAAACGTCCTTGCCGACGTCGATGCGAAACAGCGGCGGCATGGCGACATGGACTCTGCCCGCTTCGACCAGCGAGCGGAAATGACGCACGAACAGCGCACACAGCAGGGTCGCGATGTGGAGACCGTCGGAATCGGCATCGGCCAGGATGCAGACCTTGCCGTAGCGCAGGTTAGACAGATCCGGCGCACCCGGATCGATGCCGAGCGCCACGGCGATGTCATGCACTTCATTGGAGGCCAGCACCTGCGAGGACTCCACTTCCCAGGTATTCAGAATCTTGCCGCGCAGCGGCAGGATGGCTTGGAATTCACGGTCGCGCGCCTGCTTGGCCGAACCGCCGGCGGAATCGCCTTCCACCAGGAAGAGTTCGGTGCGTTCGAGATCCTGGGCTGAACAATCGGCGAGCTTACCAGGCAGGGCCGGGCCGTTGCCCGCCACCCGCTTGCGCACCACCTTGGCGGCCTTCAAGCGACGTTGCGCGCGGCTGATGGCGATTTCGGCGATGCGTTCGCCCGATTCCACATGCTGGTGCAGCCACAGGCTGAAGGCGTCGCGCACCACTCCCGTCACGAAAGCCGCGCAGCCGCGTGAGGACAAACGCTCCTTGGTCTGTCCGGAGAACTGCGGTTCCTCGAGTTTGACCGAGAGGATATAGGTACAACGTTCGAAGACGTCTTCCGGCGCCAGCTTGACGCCACGCGGCAGCAGGTTGCGGTTGTCGCAGAACTCGCGCATCGCCTCCAGCAAGCCCTGGCGCAGACCCGCAACGTGGGTACCGCCCTGCACGGTCGGCACCAGGTTCACATAGGACTCGGTCACCAGTTCGAATTCATCGGCGCACCAATGCAAGGCCCAGGTCGCGTGTTCGTGCGGACCTTCGATGTCACCGGCAAAAGCTTCGGCCGGCACCAGTTCGGCGCCTTCCAGAGCTTCGGCCAGATAACTGCTCAGGCCGTGTTCGAAGTGCCATTCGATCTTCTCGCTGGATACTTCGTCGAGAAATTTGATGGTCAGACCGGGGCACAGCACGGCCTTGGCCCGCAGCAGATGCTTCAAGCGCGGCAGGGCGA
>JANLSI010000777.1:0-1609 GCA_031362345.1 Pseudomonadota bacterium | reverse complement strand
CTCCTGCAGCGGCTTGTGCTATTGGCCGGGGCAGACGGCTTCGACTGCGCGCAGCTCGGCGATCCGCGCAATGCCGCCGACGTGCTGGCGCGGCTGCGCGAGGCCGTGGACAGCCTGCCGCTACCGACAGCCACGCCGCCGTGATCGATACCGTCTACGTCGAGCGCGAAGTCGCCGACCATCCGCGCACGGCGCAGCTGCTCGCGCGCGTCAAGCCACGGCAAGTCATTGCCTGCGAGCGTTACGGTGAAATCTTCAATCGACACCATCAGAACTTTCGCCTGCAGAAGGCGCACCCAGCACTCATCCTCGCCGCCAAGCATGGCCGCCGACTGTTACCGGCGCCGCCGGCTTACGGCTTCTCCCAGGCCCCGGCCTACTATTTCTCGCACATGCTCAATTGCCTGTACGACTGTCGCTACTGCTTTCTGCAGGGCATGTTGCGCTCGGCTCACTACGTGCTGTTCGTGAACTACGAGGATTTCATCGCCGATATCCGCGCGCAGTGTGCGCAGAGCGAGCAAGCTTGCTGGTTGTTTTCCGGCTACGACTGCGACAGTCTGGCGCTGGAACCGCTCACGAGTTTCGCGCAGACCTTCATCCCGGCCTGCGCCGAGCTGCCCAATGCTTGGTTGGAACTGCGCAGCAAAAGCACCCAGATTCGCAGCCTGCTCGCGATGGCACCGCTCGCGCGCTGTGTCTGTGCTTTTTCCCTGAGTCCGGCCACGGTGGTCGAGGCTTTCGAACATCGCACCCCGAGTCTGTCGGCACGCCTGGCCGCTATCGCGCGCCTGCAGGACCACGGCTGGCCGGTCGGACTGCGCTTTGACCCGCTGCTGCCGGTGGCCGATTTCGAAGCCGTGCACGGCGCGTTTTTCGATCAGGTGTTCGCTGCGCTCGATGCGACCCGTCTACATTCGGTGACCGTGGGCGTGCTGCGCCTACCGCGCGATCAGGCGCGCACTATCGCGCGGCTCTATCCCGATGAAAGCCTCTTCGCACTGCGCCAGGTCGAGCGCGAGGGGCGGGTCTCCTATGGCCACGATACGGGCGCGATGCTCGAGTGGTGCGCGGCACGCATCGCCCGCCATGTCGACCCGACCCGCATATTCCGTCAGGCCACCTGAACGTAACGCGCTGCCATGCCGTATCAAGATCGCAGCAGGTATGGGAAGATCGCGGCCTGTTTACGTTCGAGCAAAGGCAGTTCATGAAAGGTTTTTTTCTCGTCGCCGCCCTGGCCTTGACCAGCACCACCGTTCTCGCGGTCGGCACCGCTCTCGAAACCGATGCTGAGAAGTTCAGCTACGCCTTCGGCACCAGGATTATCCGCAGCATGATGGACCAGGGCGCGCCGCTCGACGCCGACGCGTTCTCCATGGCCGTCAAGGACGCTCTGTCGGGTTCCGCGCCGCGACTGTCACCCGAGGCTATGGAAACCGCCATGCGCACCGCCGCGCAGAAAGCCGGCGAGAAAAAGCAAGCCATGGCCGGCGAGAACCTCGCCAAGGGCAAGGCCTTCATGGCAAAGAACAAGGCCAAGAAAGGCGTCACCACCCTGCCCGATGGCCTGCAGTACGAAGTGCTGAGCGCTGGCACCGGCGCACAG
>JANLSI010000727.1:0-4913 GCA_031362345.1 Pseudomonadota bacterium | reverse complement strand
GCACGTGGCGGCTGGCCGGTTCGTCGAAGGTACTCGCGATCACTTCGCCACGGGTTGAACGCTGCATTTCCGTTACTTCTTCCGGGCGCTCGTCGATGAGCAGCACGATCAGATAGCAATCGGGATGATTGGCTTCGATGGAATGGGCGATGCCTTGCAGCATCATGGTCTTGCCGGCCTTGGGCGGCGAGATAACCAGACCGCGCTGGCCCTTGCCGATGGGTGCACAAAGGTCGATGACCCGTGGTGTCAGATCCTCGGTGCTGCCGTTACCGAGTTCGAGGTGCAGGCGCTTCTGCGGGAATAGTGGCGTCAGGTTTTCGAACAGGACTTTGTTTTTAGCGTTTTCCGGCGGCTCAAAGTTGATGTCGCTGACCTTGAGCAATGCGAAGTAGCGTTCACCTTCCTTGGGTGGGCGAATCTTGCCAGAAATGGTGTCGCCGGTACGCAGATTGAAACGTCGAATCTGACTCGGCGACACATAGATATCGTCGGGTCCAGCCAGATACGAGCAGTCATTCGATCGCAGGAAACCGAAGCCATCGGACAGAATCTCAAGGACGCCGTCGCCGGAGATATCTTCGCCTTTTTTCGCGTGCGCCTTGAGGATGCTGAAGATGACGTCCTGTTTGCGGGACCGGGCTACGCCTTCGATGCCCATTTCATCCGCAAGATCGACGAGTTCAGAGGCCGGTTTTTTCTTGAGTTCGGTCAGATTCATCGTTTAAGAGTCGCGTGTGGGATTGGATCGCGGGACGCTGGCGCGCGGCTCGATGGGGTGCCAAAAAACTTGATTCGGTGGAGGTCGGATCCCGGCAGGCCGCTTGGATCCGTAGTCAGGAAAATAGCACGCCCCAGGGGTGCCGTCTACATTCGGAGGCTAAATCACAAGTACCTGCACTGCGGCCCGGCGCGCAGCTACCCGATCGAGTCAAACGTTGCTGTCGATGAAGGCAGTTAATTGCGACTTGGTCAGTGCGCCAACGTGGGTGGCAACGATATTGCCCTCCTTAAACAACATCAGCGTCGGAATGCCGCGGATACCGTACTTCATCGAGGTCGCCTGGTTCTGATCGACGTCGAGTTTAGCGATCTTCAGGCGCGTCGAGTATTCGGTAGAGACCTCTTCGAGTAACGGCGCAATCATTTTGCACGGTCCGCACCACTCAGCCCAGTAATCGACGAGGACTGGTTTGTCGGACTTCAAAACATCCGAATCGAAGGAGTCGTCGGAGACGTGGATCATGTGTTCGCTCATTGTTGTTAATCGGCGTCGATGTGGTAACGACCTCATTTTTGAACGAATCTAAGCCCGATTGCAAGCGCGGATGCGGATGCCAGTCGGCTGCGCAATCGAGCTCGAAACGGTGGTTCGGGAGGCGTCCACGTGAGCTGCGGGCTGCCACACTGTATCGCTGTCGACAAGGGTCCGCGCCGCCACGCGATGTCGCGCATAGCGCCGCAGACGCAGAAGCTTGAGCCATGACTGGTGCGGAGCCGGGCCGTATATGGACCATCGAGAGTGGCCTTACGCCGGTCGCCGGGCAGGGTGCCTGTGGCTACAATGCGCGGCCTGTGGGACGCCTGTCCGTGATCTGACTGTGTACGGTCAAATTGCGAATGCGATCACACAACTAGAACTTGGTGTTTTGAGTGAGGCTGAGCTATGTCGACGGTAGAGTATCGAATGGTGGCGTTACTGGTGTTGGCGATAGTGCTCAGCTTGAGCGCGGGTTGCGGTCAGAAGGGTGACCTATATCTGCCGGACAAGTCGGACAAGCAGCAGGACTTAGTCACTCGCTGAACGCATCAACCACGGACGCTCATAGCATGCGTGAATATCGCGACGGAATTTTGCATGTCGAGGCTGTCGACTTGCGGCGCATAGTGGCGGCCGCCGGTACGCCTTGCTATGTCTACTCGCGTCAGCAGATCGAATCCAACTGGCGCGCTTACGACCAGGCCTTCGGGGAGCGTCGCCATCGCGTCTACTACGCGGTCAAGGCCAACGACAATCTTTCTATCATTCGCGTACTTAAATATTTGGGCTCGGGCTTCGATATCGTTTCGGGGGGCGAACTTGGGCGCGTTCTTGCGGCAGGCGCGAGCGGTGCCGACGTGGTGTTTTCGGGCGTTGGTAAGACACGCTCGGAACTCATGCAGGCGGTGCGCGCCGGCGTGTCGTGTATCAATATCGAATCGAGTGGCGAGCTGGAACGCGTAGCCGAAGTGGCAACCGTCCTGGAACGTCCGGTCAAGCTTGCGTTGCGCGTCAATCCCGACGTCGATCCGCAGACTCATCCCTACATCTCGACTGGCCTCAAGGAAAGCAAGTTCGGGGTTCCGATCGACGAAGCGCGCGTGCTCTATGAACGCATAGCTGCTCATCCTTGGCTGAGCGCAGCTGGCATCGCGAGTCACATCGGATCGCAGCTTACGTCGATCGAGCCGGTGATCGACGCGGTTCGCCAGGTCGTGAGTCTGGCCGAAAGTTTGCGCGCGGAAGGCGTCGCTCTTGAACACATCGATGTCGGCGGTGGGCTGGGCATTCGCTACCAGGACGAGAAACCTCCACCTATCGCAGCGCTGGTGTCTGCGGTGTGCGATGTCGTGCCGTCCCACTACGCGGTGATGATGGAGCCTGGTCGTTCGCTGATCGGCGCGGCAGGTATTCTTCTCACCACAGTCGAGTACCTCAAGCAGACGCCGGCGAAGACCTTCGCCATTGTTGATGCAGCCATGAATGATCTCATGCGCCCGGCGCTTTACGATGCCTGGCATGGGGTGATACCGATCGAAGTGGTGTCCAGCGCCGACACGCTGCAACACTGCGATGTGGTTGGGCCGGTGTGCGAGAGTGGCGACTGGCTGGCCCGCGAGCGAGAGCTGCCGGTCGAGCCGGGCCGCGTGCTCGCCATTCTCGATACCGGCGCTTACGGTTTCGCCATGACTTCGAATTACAATGCCCGGCCGCGTCCACCCGAGGTCCTGGTGGATGGCGAAACGTTCATGGTGATCAGGGCCCGTGAGTCCCTGCTGGAACTCATGGCTAATGAGAGGGCGCATCTCATTCCTTGATGCGCACCTTAACGGGGCTGTTCTTGCCCTCGCATGTTTATTTTGGTGCGATTACGCCTGGATTCGGGGCTAGTTCTAACATATTCAGTGGCTTAGCATTGGCATATATTATGCTCTGATGTGGCGCACGGACAGCAGACCGAGCATCCTTTCTGCAGCGAATCTTTTACCGATACCTAACATTAATTTCTGAAAGTGGACGGTTGGAGGAATACCCCATGTCAGTCGAGAGCATTCTAAAAACGATCAAGGACGAAGAAGTTAAGTTCGCCGATATCCGGTTCACGGATACCAAGGGCAAAGAACAGCATGTCACCGTGCCCGCGCGTGAGATCAACGACGAATTTTTCGAAGAAGGCAAGATGTTCGATGGCTCGTCCATCGCAGGTTGGAAGGGCATCAACGAATCCGACATGATCCTTATGCCGGATGTCACCACCGCCGTGATGGACCCCTTCTTCGAAGAGAAAACCCTCATCATCCGCTGCGACATCGTCGAGCCCGTGACTGGCGAAGGCTATATCCGCTGCCCGCGTTCGGTCGCCAAGCGCGCCGAGGCTTATCTGAAGGCATCGGGCGTAGGTGACACAGCTTATTTCGGTCCCGAACCCGAATTCTTCATTTTCGACGACGTGCGCTGGGGCGTGGAAATGAAGGGGTCGTTCTTCCAGATTGACTCCGACGAGAGCGCCTGGAACTCGGCCAAAGTTTTTGACGATGGCAATATCGGCCACCGTCCCGGCGTGAAGGGCGGTTACTTCCCGGTGCCGCCGATCGATTCCCTACAGGACATCCGCTCGACCATGTGTCTGGTCCTTGAGCAGATGGGCGTGCCAGTCGAAGTTCACCACCATGAAGTAGCGACCGCCGGCCAGTGCGAAATCGGCACCCGTTTCGATACCCTGGTCAAGCGTGCAGACGCCACCCAGATCCTGAAGTACGTGGTCCATAACGTCGCCCACGGCTACGGCAAGACAGCCACCTTCATGCCCAAGCCGATGGTCGGCGACAACGGCAGCGGCATGCATGTGCACCAGTCGCTGACCAAGGACGGCCAGAACCTGTTCGCCGGCGATGGCTATGGCGGCTTGTCCGATATCGCGCTCTATTACATCGGCGGCATCATCAAGCATGCGCGCGCCATCAACGCTTTCACCAACGCCAGTACCAACAGCTACAAGCGTCTGGTGCCGGGCTTCGAAGCGCCGGTCTTCCTGGCCTAATCGGCGCGCAATCGTTCGGCTTCCGTGCGTATTCCATGGGTTTTCAGCCCCAAGGCTCGGCGTATCGAAGTGCGCTTCCCGGATTCGACCGCCAACCCCTATCTGGGCTTCACTGCCATGATGATGGCGGGTATCGACGGTATCCTGAACAAGATTCATCCGGGCGAGCCAATGGACAAGGATCTATACGATCTCTCCCCCGAAGAGGGGAAGGGTATTCCAACGGTCTGCCATTCGCTCGATCAGGCGCTGGACGCACTCGATGCTGATCGCGCGTTTCTGACTGCGGGCGGCGTGTTTTCGGACGACGCCATCGATGCCTACATCGAATTGAAGATGCACGACGTCACGACCTTGCGGATGTCGACCCATCCGGTCGAGTACGAGATGTACTACAGCGTCTGAGCGGCGTTTTCACTAGCAAGAAGCCCCCGTCAGGGGGTTTTTTTTTGCTTGCTGAATTTTCGCGACGCGACCGATAGACTGTGACTCGGTCAATCCCTATGCGACGCGATGACGATGACGCGCCTCCCGCTACTCCTGCTGCTGCTAACCACAGTCTTTTCCGCGCAGGCGGAGGTCTATCGTTGGAAGGACGCGCAGGGCAATGCC
>JANLSI010000708.1:0-3688 GCA_031362345.1 Pseudomonadota bacterium | reverse complement strand
ACGCCCTTCGCACGTTGGCTTGGCCGGGCAGTCTGGCCCATCTCTACAGCATGGGTTTTGCCGCCCAGGTGGCGCGCGACAGATTGGGTTAACGGAATTCGATGCCGCCGGCGATAGCGCGATGGCGATGGTGTTGCGCGTGAATTAACGAATGCCCGAATTCATTCGGACATACCTGCGCGATCCTTGCCAGCCAAGCCTCAACGGCGCAGATCCAGCGTAAAAGGCATATCCACCGCCACCTCCGGCGTCCGCCACTCGTAGTCACCTTGGCTATGCCCCTGGCGTTCGAAGCGCGCGAGCCGTCGCGCTTCCGCTGCGCGCGCATTGACCGGATAGTCTTCGTAGCTGCGTCCACCGGGATGGGCAACGTGATAACGACAACCACCGATGGCGCGGCCGTTGGCAATGTCGATCAGATCGAACACCAGTGGGTTGTCGGTGCGGATGGTCGGATGCATGCCTGACGGCGGCTCCCAGGCCTTGAAGCGCACGCCGCCGACATAGTCGCCCCGCACGCCGGTCGGCTGCAAGGGCAGCGGGCGGCCGTTGCAGGTCACTCCGTAACGCTCGGGCACGAAACCCGTTACTTCCACTTGCAAGCGCTCCACCGAGGAATCGACATAGCGCGCTGTGCCGGTCGCGCTGTGCTCTTCGCCGAGCACATGCCAGGGCTCAAGCGCGGTGCGCAAGGTCAGTTCCATGCCGCAATGGGCGATGGAGCCGAAGCGCGGAAAGCGGAATTCGAAGAAGGGCTCGTACCAGGCGCGATCAAAACCGTAACCCTGCGCGCCGAGTTCGTCGATCACGTCGCTGAAATCGTTCCACACGAACCATGGCAGCATGAAGCGATCGTGGAGTTGCGTGCCCCAATGGATGAGTTTGTGCGCGTAGGGCTTATCCCAGAAGCTCGCCACCAGCGCGCGCAGCAAAAGCATCTGGGTCAGGCTCATGCGCGCATGGGGCGGCATTTCAAAGGCGCGAAATTCGAGCAGGCCACGGCGGCCGCCACTGTGATCGGGCGAGTAGAGTTTGTCGATACAGAATTCGGCGCGATGGGTATTGCCGGTCAAGTCGATCAGCTGATTACGCATCACGCGGTCGACCAGCCACGGGGCGACATCGGCATTGCCCATCGGGATCTGGCCCAGCGCGATCGCCAGTTCGTGCAGGCGATCGTCGCGCGCCTCGTCGACCCGCGGCGCTTGACTGGTGGGGCCGATGAAGAGTCCCGAGAACAAATACGACAGCGACGGGTGGTTCTGCCAAAAGCGCACCAAGCTGCCGAGCAGATGGGGTCGGCGCAACAGCGGGGAATCGGCCGGCGTGGTGCCGCCGAGGGTAACGTGGTTACCGCCGCCGGTGCCGGTGTGACGACCATCGAGCATGAATTTCTCGGTCGCCAGCCGTGCGTGGCGCGCCTGCTCGTAGAGCGTGGTGCTGAGTTCCACCAGTTCGTCCCAGCTTGAGCACGGATGTACGTTGACCTCGATGACCCCCGGATCGGGGGTGATCTGCAGCAGGGACAGCCGCGGGTCGCGGGGCGGTTCGTAGCCCTCGATCACTACCGGCTGCTGGAGTTCGGCGGCCGTCGCCTCGATGGCGTGAATCAATTCAACATAGTCGACGAGTGTTACCAAAGGCGGCAGGAACACGTGCAGACGCCCATCGCGTAGCTCGGTGCAGAGCGCGGTGCGCACCAACGCGTCCTCAGTGGCGGCTGGCCGCTGGGGGCTGAGCGCCGCTGCGGGGGCGGCCAGCGTCTGTCGATACCAATGGCGGGGCATCAGCGGCTGCGGCGGCGCGAAGGGATCTCCGACCGGCGGCGTTTCGCGCTCCACATCGACGGTCGCCGGCAGGGAATTCACCGGCAGACGCAGACCCAAGGGTGAGTCACCAGGGATCAGGTACAGCTGCCCGCGCCGCAATGGCCAGGGGCTACTGCGCCAGCCCCGGTCCAGTGTCCGCGCGAGGGGCAGCACATAACCCGCCGGCTTGTGCAGCGCGCCCTCGAACAGGCGTCGCAAGCGCGCGCGTTCTACCGGACTTGCCAGCCGCGCATCGGTCGGCTCGATATTGGCCGGCAGCGTGCCTTCCTTCCATAGGTAGTAATAGGTGTCTTCAAAGGCGGTCTGCACGAACTTCGGATCGAGACCGAGACGTTGACTCAAGTTGGCCGCGAAGAGTTGTGCGATGTCAGCTACCCGCGGCGGTGTGCTGGCGCTCAGATTGGCGAGTAAGGCGGGGTCTTGCCACAGGGTTTCGCCGTCCTTACGCCAGAAAATACTCAGCGCCCAGCGCGGCAGTTCTTCGCCCGGATACCACTTGCCGATGCCATGGTGAACGAGGCCACCCGGGGCATAGTGGCGATGCAGTTTTTCCAGCAGCTGTTCGGCCGCATGGCGCTTGCCGGCACCGTCGGCGGCGATGGTCCATTGCGCACTCTCGAAGTCGTCGATGGAGACGAAGGTCGGTTCACCGCCCATGGTCAGGCGCACGTCGCGCGCGAGCAGATCGGCATCGACTTGGCGGCCGACCTGCTCTATGCGCTGCCACTGCGTCTCGCTATAGGGTTTGGTCACGCGCGGGTCTTCGTGTACGCGCACCACGGTGTTGCTGTACTCAAGCTCGACCTCACACACGGAGGTCATGCCCTCGACTGCCGCGGCATGACTGAAATGCGGCGTCGCGGCGAGCGGGATGTGCCCTTCGGCGGCGAACAGGCCGGAGGTCGGATCGAGCCCGACCCAGCCGGCACCGGGCAGATAGACCTCGGCCCAGGCGTGCAGATCGCTGAAGTCGGCGCTCGGGCCGGCAGGGCCGTCGAGCGCCTTGATGTCCTCGGTCAGTTGCACTAGATAACCCGATACGAAGCGGCTGGCGAGGCCCAGATGGCGGGCGACCTGCACCAGCAGCCAGGCGCTGTCCCGGCAGGAGCCCCGGCCCAGGGTCAGGGTCTCCTCGCAAGTCTGCACACCCGGTTCAAGTCGCACGTCGTAATCGATGTCATGTTCGAGACGCTGGTTGAGCGCGACCAAAAAATCGTTGGTCGGCATCGGTTCCAGCGAGACCTCGTCCAGCCACGCGCGCAGGCGCGGGCCATCGTCGCTGATGACGAGATAGGGCACGAGATCCGCCGCGACCTCGGCTGCATATTCAAACGGGCTTTCCATCGCACTGTCTTCGAGAAAGAAATCGAAGGGATTGATAGACACCATGTCGGCGATCACTTCGACCTCGACGGTCAGGCGCCGGGTCGGGTCGGGAAACACCACCCGCGCTAGGTGGTTGCTGTAGGCGTCCTGCTGCCAATTGATGAAATGCCCATGGGGTGCGATGCGTAGGGAATAGGACTCGATGCGGGTGCGCGTGTGGGGTGCGGGTTTCAGGCGCAGAATGTGCGGACTGAGCGTGACCGGGCGATCGAAGTGGTAGTCGGTGCGGTGGCGAATGGCAACGCGAATGGTCACGCGGTCGGTTCCTTGGTCTACGGCGGGGCCGCCGGGAGTGGCTGGGAAATATGTCGAGAATATGGCGAATGTGGTAGATATGGCATGAATCATGCCAATAGCGGAGTTATGAAATTCTCCTGGCAGAACTACGACAGCCTCGGCTTCTACGACGAACTCATCGGCTCGCGCGCGACTGCGCGAGCGGCGGGAAAGGCCGTCGCGAAGCATATTCGCTC
>JANLSI010000687.1:0-3748 GCA_031362345.1 Pseudomonadota bacterium | reverse complement strand
AGGCGCCGCATTGCCCGGAATGCTGACCGGCAGCTTGATGGTATAGCCGCCAGCGCTCTTGGTCGCCGGCTGATTCTTGAAGTCCATCAATTGCACGCCGTCCTTCAGTAGCACGCCGGTCACGCTCACTTGGGTCTGCGGCGCATTCGCCGGCAGCGACAGAGAATAGTCAGTGACGACGTCGACTGTGCTGTTAGGCGTGACCGTCTGCGGCGTGGAGGTGGCGGAATTGATATTCACAAAGACGCTGTCGGTCGGCGCGGTGTAACCGTAAAGCTGCTGATCCTGCGTCTGGCTGCGGGCCGCGAGTTCCTTGGATTCGATGACTTTGCCCGCCGCCCAGCCGACCGCAGCACCACTCAAAGCACCGATCGCCGCCCCTTGCCAGCCACCGGCGAGGCCACCGATCAACGCGCCCACCGCGGCCGTGCCGGCAGTCGTATTACCGACCGTGTTCGACCCGCCGGGTGCCGCGCAGCCGGTTACCAACACCGTGCACATCGCCGCCGCGAGCACCTTAGTCTTGAAATTCGTATTCATGAGCTTCTCCTTGAGTAATCTGGGAACAAGGTCCTGTTGCATATAAAGCTAGTTGGCCGGGGCCGCCGCAGGCGCAGCGCCGGCTTGTTCAAAAAATGGGTTGGCATTCGGCAACGGTGGAATCGCCTGGCTCAGTGCCTTGAGTTTTTCCACGATGCCACCGACCGGTGGTGGCTCGATCGCCTCGAAATTGCCAGCGTCGTAGGTGAACTTGCCGCTGCCTGAGGGGTATTCAATGCCGAGCTTCATCGCATGCGTCTCACCATCGACCGGGACATAGGCGCGATAGGTCAGCACATAGTCGCTCTGATTGATGTTCTGGATCTCCTCGACGATTTGTTGCATGCGGTCGTAGGTTTCGCCGATGAGGTAATAGTTGCCAAAAGAGTTTTTCGACAAAGCCTCCAGATTCTTGAAATGCTCGGTCGAGAGCTTGGAGTAGGCCAGTGAATAGATCGGGATCGGCACCGCCATGCTGGTGATGCGGCCGTTGAGATCATCACGTGAGAGGGCGCTGCCTTCGTCCCAACCATCGGAAAACACCACCAGCGAACAGGACACGATGAAGTTGTCGATGCTGGGCGTGACCGACCCCTGGCCGCTCGCGCCGCATAACTGCATGGCGGCAGCGATGCTGTCGTAGAGTCGGGTCTGCTTGCCGTCCACCTGCACATCCGCCAGTCGCCGAGCGATGGCGGCCGGGTCTCGTTCGAACGCCGACACCGGGTAGTAGCCTTCCTTGGTGTCGCGTATGGCCAGCACCGCGACTTCGTCCTGCGGGCGCTTGGTGTCGACATAGCGGGCGGCGGCACGCAATGCGGATTCAAATGGTGGGCCAGCCATGGATTTACTCGCATCCAGAATCAGCACGGTGCGCGTGCCTACCTGTTTTTGTCGGATTGACTCGACCCTGTACTGGCGCTTCATCGGATCGTAGGAACGACCTTTTACCATCAGCCCGATATTGAGTTCGTTGAGGTTGACCAGCGGTTGCTTCAGTTCGTTGAAGGTCCGGAAATAAACCTGCACATAGGGATAGAGGCTCGAATCCACGCGGTAGACTTTGACGCCATAGGTCCCGGGCGCGGCGCTCTGGGCTTGAGTGCCCACGGCGAAGAGTGTAGCGGCCAGGCCCAGCACGGTGACGTAGCAGCGACGTAGCGAGCAGTGAGGGCGCGCGCTCGGAAGAAATACTGCGGGCATGATTTTGTCCTTGTGATCGGGCCAGATCGTTAAATGTTATTCGTGAAACTGGGTGTTCTTGTTGGCATCACGCCAGGCATCGGCCGCTGCTGCGGGAGCCGCCGCCGCGGGTGACACCGGTGCCACGGGTACTGGCGGTGCCACGATGGCGGCGGGGGCGGCCGCGATTACCGGTGCTGGTTTCGGGCGCTTGGGTTTCACCTGTTTCACTATGGGTGCGGGTTTGACTTCGGGCACTTCGGCAGGCGTCGCGTCGAGGTTGCTTTGTCGCCGCTTCATCAACTCTTCCATTGCCGATGGACCGCTGCTCGTGGCGGTCGGCGCATGCGTCGCTGGGATCGGGGGCGTCAGGGCGGCCGTCTGCGGCGCTACTGTCGGTGCGCTCACCGCAGGCGGGACGGCGGGTGGCAACGCGGTCGCCGGTAGTGGTGCCTCCGGCGCGAGAGTCGCGACGCTTGTGGCCGGCACGGCGGCCGGTCGCGACAGGAAGTAAGTTGCGCCGATCGCCACGGCTACCAGTACCACGGCGGCGACAATCAGCATCGCAAGTTGATTACTGCGCGGTGCGGCGAGCTGCTGTTCCACCACCTCGGCCGCGCCATCGGCACCCAGCTTCAGGGACTTCTGCGGCGCGGTGTTGGGCACCGAGCGCGAGGTGGTTGCGCTGCCCACCATGACCGTGCGCTCGGGACCACCGAAATCCTCGTAGGTCTTTACCGTCGGCGCTTCGTAATCGAAGGCGCGTCCGAATTCCTCAACGGTCTGCTGCCGTTCGTTGGGATTGAGCGACATGGCCTGCAGCAAGGCGCGATCGATCGCCGGCGGCAGGCCCGGCACCAGCGCGGAGGGCGTTTGGATCTCGACCCCCTGGATGCGTTCGCGCGCGCCCGGTGGGCGTTGCGCGGTGAGCATGTAGTAGACGGTGGCGCCCAATGCATAGATATCCGAGCGCGCGTCTGTGCCGCTGCCCATGGCCTGCTCCGGCGGACTGTAACCATGGGTCACCGCGCGGCCCAGCGCACGGGTCTGCTCCGAGGCTATCGCTTCCTTGGCGATGCCGAAGTCGATGAGCATCACACGATCGTGATCATCGAGCAGCACATTGCCGGGCTTCAGATCGCGATGCACGATGGGTGGCGTCTGCGCGTGCATGTAGGCGAGCACGTCGCACAGCTGGCGGACCCACGGCGCCATCACGCTCAGTGCCACGCGCTTGTCTGGCGCGGCGCGGCGAACTGATTCCAGCGTGCGGTTGCCACCGAACTCGAGCACCATGTAGACCATGCGATCGGTGATTTCGCGGTCGGTGATACCGGGGATAGACGGGTGTTTGAGCTTGGCGAGGATGCGGCTCTCATGTTCGTCGTAAAGAGACTCGGGGATTTCCTTCAAGGCCCAGCGCTTGTTACTGAGCTTCTGATCTTCCACCAGGTAGGTTGAACCGAAACCGCCGCGACCAAGCAGCTGCACGACGCGATAGCGCTGGTGAATGATGGCGCCCGGCGAGACCAGCCAGCCGAGCACGCCTTTGACTTCACCGCTGGCGCTGAAGTTTGGGTAGGCAAGTTCCAGACCACAGCTGCACTTGTAGTCTGGCGGCTTGATCGCAGCGCGGTCATAGGGTGTAAAGCAGCGCGGACACACGTCGGTGCTGATGACCGCCGCAGGGCCGCGTTCGGTCAAGCTAGTGTCCGGCGTGGCCTGTTCGGTGAGGTCTAAGTCGTCCATCGGGTTGGAACTAGCTTGCCTGTCAGGAACTGCGATCTTTAAGCCTGAGGCCAAGACCCACAAGCCCGAGGAATGCCAACGTCATCAGCGCGATCACCGCCAAGCTCAGTCCGTAGGACTCCACGACCGGGAGTAGCGCGGCGCCTGTCGGATCCCGTGCGGCGCGGACCTCCGGGCTGAGGGTCGCCTTCAAACCATCATACCCCCAGAACGAGATCACCGAGAGTTTGGCTATCCACAGATTGATGCCGGCGAGCTTGGTCACCGCGTTGGACAG
>JANLSI010000663.1:0-19436 GCA_031362345.1 Pseudomonadota bacterium | reverse complement strand
TTGGGATTCATCAGCACGACCTGACCATTGGCCTTGACTTGGCCAAAAATCTCGCTGGGTTTCTGATCGAAGATGCGGTTGAGCGCGGTGGCCTTGGCGTTCGGTTGCTGGTATCGCACCTGCTCGTGGGGTCCCACATCGAAACTCCGCCAGTCGATGGCGGTGCGCTGACTGTTCTGCTTGATGGTGGTGACACCCTGAGCCGCGTCGTGGCTGATGGCGGCGCTGCCGGCACGCACCTGCCCGCCGCTGGGCGCGGCGGCGAGCGGCGTAGTGGCAAGACCGGCCATCAGACCGGGCAACAGGGCGCGTTGCATCGCGCGGACCAGCGGCTTCAGACAAAAGGGCGAGGCTGCCGCGCCGGCGTTGCTATCGGCACTGTCGTTACCCATGGTCATGCGGTCGCTCCTTCCCCGGCATTCGTCGACGAATGGCCGTGGCCCACGATGGTGTGCGGGCCGTGTTATGAATCTGGCCCATGGGCTGTCCGTCGACAGGCCGCTGTTCGTTCAAAAGAACAGATTGAAATCCAGCCAGTACTTCGGCCCATACCCGCCGTCCTCCGGTCGCGGACCGCTACCGATGGGTGCGGCGATGGAGAGTTTGCTGGAAAACGTCTTGGGATTGTTGAACGACAACGCAACGCCGACGGAGTTGAAGTTCCCGGCTTTGCGCTCGGTCGGCGTCAGCGCGCTGTTCAGATAGCCTGACGCGACATCGTAGTACAGCGAGAATTGCACTATTTCGCCCCAGGTGCGATTGCCAAAGGCCGGTACATCGGCGACGAAGGGCGCGTTGATGATCCATTCCACCGAGCCGAACACGGCGCGGTCGAACAGCTTTTCGGTCGGGCGATAGCCACGCACATTGTCCGGTCCGCCGACATCATATTGTTCGAGCGGCACCAGCAGATCCGGCGACCACATTATTTCGCTGGTAAACAGCAGATTGTGGTTCTTGAGCTTGTCCCATAGGGGTGTCAGCGCCTGGAAGCGCGACAGCCGCAGCATGACCTTGTTGAAATCGCCCTGGGCGAATTTACCGTTGCCGCCTTGGCGGGTCGGCGGCACGAAGGCCGGGCTCTTGCCCATCGCGCCAAGCCAGTCGTTGAAACCGTGGGAGACTTCGAGGCTAGCGGTGTTCAAGCCACCAAAGCGCGCATCGACCGAGTCGAAATTGAATTCGCCCGAGGCCACCGCCAGGCTGTCGATGTTCTGTTTGCGGCCGTCGGCCTTGGTGCCGCTGCGCTTCTTCGCCAGCCGCGCAGTCGCGCTGAAATTCATCAGCCGGCCGCGCAGGAAGTTCTTGGTCAGCGAGATATTGTAGTTACGGATGTCGCTATGGATCTTGGCGTCGCGGAACTGGCCGCCTACATCGAACTGATTGCGATCCACGCCGATGCCGAACACAGTGTCGTAGAAAACGGTAACCGGGATCTGATAATCGAGCGCGTAAAACCAGGTGTTGGCCGGCGCGACTGTGCGCTGGATGGTGGTCGTGAATTTGTCGCCCCGGCCCAGGGGATTGTTGACGGTGACGCGACCGAGCTCGCGATTGAGACCGGTTTCGGCGATGCCGTGGTTATCCCAGCGCAGGGCGGCTTCGAAACGTTGTTCATCTTGCACCTTCAGCACCATGTCGGCCGTCCCGACCCGCCCGCCCGGCTGGAATACGCCAAATGACGACAAGCCCGGGTTATCCGAGACCGTCAGCAGCGCGGTTTCTATTGAGCCTTTAGTGATCGGCTGGCCGGTGAGGTGACGGAACGGCAGCGCCAGCAGCGCCGGCTTGTACATCTGGTTGCCTTCGGTCACGACGCTGCCGAGCAGGCCTTCCATGACCTGAATATTGACCTCGCCGCCCTCTACCGACTGCACCGGCACCAAGGCCTGGGCGAGGATGAGACCATGCTCGCGATAGTACTTGGTGACCGTATCGGCCACTTCCTGCAAGCGACCAACGGTAAAGCCCGCAGGCTGTTCGGCCAGCTTAGCGTCGATCAGGGCCTGGACTTCGGCTACGGCAATCTTGTGTTGCGGTCGGTCGATGGCCCCCTCCAGCGTGAAGCGCTTGACCTCTACTTTCTCGCCATCGTCGATTTCCAGCGGCCGATCGACCAGTGCCGGCACCTGAAAGGTTTCCGCCGGCGGTGGCTGCGGCCGTTCGGGCGTGGCCTCGCCGGGCCGGATCGCGCCCGCTTTGACCGCGTCCGGAACCACCACCACAGCGGCCTGGGAACCCCCATTCAGCGTCATCGCAGCGGCCAGATCCGGGCGCACCGGGCCGGGTCGCAGACCGGCGGCCTGGTCAGATGCCACGGCAACGGCTGACGCGAGACCACCGGGCAGCACGATGCCGGTCACACACACTGCTCGCAGGCAGCGCAGTGCGGGCCTTCGCCAGGTGTCGCCGACTATTCGCATAAATGTTTTCAATAAGCCCGCTAACGCCCTGAATAAATGAGCCTACTTCGGCGCCCTTGGGTCGTTGCAGGAGTATAACAACGTCGTTTCGGCAGCGGCAACGACCACCAACCCGGCGGCGCTCGGCGGTTAGCTCATCTCGCGACGTACGCGTCGCCTGTCCAGCAGCGACTCGCCCGCGCTTCTCAGGGCGCTGCTGCTGCAGGCGGTGGGCTGGCGGCGGCGGGGGCTGACTGTTTAAGCAGGTCCTGGCGCCAGGTTTCGAGGGCGTCGGCAGGCGGGGCCTCAATCGGATATTCCTTCTGGATTTTCTCAATCGCAGCTTGCCTGACTTTAGCCATCGCCTCCTGCACCATACGTGCCCGCAACGGCTCCTCAACGCGCTCGAAGCTCAGCATCTCAGCCGCCACCATCGCGCCCCGTTTCACGATGTGCAGCCCGGTCTCCGACGCGATCGGCTCGCTTACGGCGCCCGGTTTGAGCTTTTTCAGGGCTTCGGCAATCGGCGGCAGCAGTTCCGCAGATTTCAGAAGGCCCATGTAGCCGTCGTTGATACGACTGGCCTCGTGGCCGGAATGCTGTTTCGCCAACGCCGCGAAATCGCCGCTGCCGCCACGCAGCTCATCGGACACGCGCTTGGCACGTGCCCATGCCGCCTTGACGTCCTTGTCATTGGCGTCTGCATCGAGGGGAATGAAGATCTGCCACAGATGGACGCGCTCCGGCGTGCGAAAAGCCTCAGGATTCTTGTCATAGGCTTCACGCACCTGAGCCGCGCTCGGAAACTTGGGGTCAAGATTCACCCGCACCACTTGATTCAGGTAAGACTCGACCATCACCCGCTGACCGGCACGCTCCATAACCGTCTTGATCTGCGGATTCTGATCCGCCTTATTGGCGGAGGCCGCCTTGAGCACGGCCTGATTGAGGGTTTCCTGCTGGACGAACTGCTTGAAAAGCTCGGCCGAATTCACAATCTCGTTACGCCGTGGTGCGTCGATGATGCTCAGCACTTCGCCTAGCGTCTGGCTGTTCAGGGCGGTGGCAGGTGGCGCCGGCACGGCGCCGGCGGCGGGTTTGTTGCCGCTGCGGGCGGCTGAATTCTGTTCGGCGGGCATGACCGCGCCAGACGTCAGCAGCCAGCGCTGGGCAAGCGCACCGATCACGAGCAGCAAGGCGCCGAGCAGCAAGGCGGTGGGTATCGGCAGGTTTTTCAATTTATTCGCTCCCTCACACGGATCGACAGGGGTCAGGATTTTAGCCGGCAATGCGCGCCAGCGCGAAGCGAGTCCGGGCCCGTGCGGGCACCACCGGGAGGCCTGCCATGGCTCAGGCCCGACACAGAAATTTTGTTGATGCTGAGGGGCTTATTCCATAAACTTCAGCGCACCCTCAGCCAGCGCTGGCGCACGCCTGAGGCGCGACGCGGCGGCACGAATAGACCCCAGACCTCATAGCAACGAGAGCGAATGGCGCCGAAAACGACCAACCTGACCATCATGTTTGCCGACATCAGTGGCAGCACGCGGCTCTACGAGTTGCTGGGAGATGGTCCGGCACGCGCCAAGGTTGCCAGCTGCCTGGAAATGCTGACCGACGTCACCGAACGCCACCGCGGCACGGTCATCAAGACCATCGGCGACGAAATCATGTGCACCTTCCCCACACCAGAGCGTGCGGTCAGCGCGGCATGCGAGATGCACGAGATGCTGGACGACGAGATCACCGTGCAGACCCCGCAGGGCCGCATGTCGCTCGCGGTGCGCATTGGATTGCACCATGGCCCGACCATACTCGACGCCGGCGATGTGTTCGGCGACGCCGTCAATGTCGCGGCGCGCATGGCCTCGATGGCCAAGGGTGGCCAGATCATCACCACCCAGACCACGGTCGACGAATTGCCCCCCATCCTCAAGGCCAGCTCGCGTTTCATCGATCGCGCGCCGGTCAAAGGCAAGAAGGAGTCCATGGATATATTCGAGGTGCTGTGGCAACAGCATGACGTAACACGCATGTCGATAGGGGTAATACCCGAACCGGTGCAACGCGCGTGCCTCAACCTCACCTACCACGATCTCCACATCGCCATGAACGGCGAGCGTCCGCAGGTGGTGCTGGGCCGCAGCAAGTCCGCCGACATTCCGGTCGCCGAAGCGCTCGCTTCCCGTCAGCATGTTCGCCTTGAATTCCGCCGCGGTAAATTCTTCATCATCGATCAGAGCACCAACGGAACCTATGTCTGGAATGGCGACGCCGAAGCGTTTCTGCGCCGCGAGGAAATGCCGATCAGTGGCAGTGGCAAGATCAGCCTGGGACGGTCGTTTGCCGAAAATCCCCAGGAAGTCGTCCATTTCAAGTCCGACGACTGAGGGCTCCCGACTCGAGCGTGAGCGCCGTCCCTGCGTCCCACCCCTATGTTTTGAGTACAACTGCGCAGCCAGCCGGAGCGTGTTATGAGCGCTAGTGTCTTCCGCTGGCAGTCGGCTGCCATTACCGACCTTGGCAAAGTCCGCAAGCTGAACGAGGATTCCATTCTCGACCGCAGCGAGGCCGGTCTGTGGGTGGTCGCCGATGGCATGGGCGGCCATTCAGCCGGCGATCTCGCCAGTCAACTCATCGTCAATTCGTTGGCACGACTCAACACCGACGTCACGCTTGCGGATCTGGTGGCAGAGGTCGAGGAAACGGTGCAGAACGTCAATGATCGGCTGTTCGCCGTGGCCAATGCCCATCATCAGATCAGCGGCAGTACCGTAGTCGTACTGCTCGCCAGCGGCCACCATGCGGTGGTGATGTGGGCCGGCGACAGTCGCTGTTACAGGCTGCGCCAGGGCCAGCTGAGCCAAGTCAGCACCGATCACACCCAGATCGAATTATTCATTTCCAAAGGTCTGTTGACCCGCGCTGAGGCGGTCGGTCATCCGTCCGGCAATATGGTGACACGGGCGGTCGGCGTAACTGACGAACTGCTGCTCGAAATGGATCTACTCGAACTCGCCGACGGTGATTGCTTTCTGCTGTGTTCCGATGGGCTCGACAAACACCTCACGGCCGCAGAAATCGCGCAACACCTGGGCGGCGCAGATCCACAAACCGTGGCCCGCGCGCTCATCGACCTGACGCTCGCGCGCGGCGCGGTGGATAATGTCAGCGTGTGCGTGGTCAAGGTCACGCAAATTTGAGGCCCGTCGCGCCGCCTGCGGCGGTGCGCGACCCGTAAAATCTGGAAACTTGTGCGCATGACTCCACCATTCGATACGCCGATCACGCCCGCTGCTGGCGGCCAGCGCAATGGCTGATTTCAAGACCACACTCGAACGTCTGGCGCGCGGTGAAGTCGACTTCAACGCAGTGGCCGGAAATATCGACAAGCTGCTGGCCAAACGCCCGCAGGCGGTGGTGGCGATCATGGATCAGCTCAAGCAGGCGGTGGTCGATGGCATCATTGACGCCGAAACCTACGCAATGCTGAAAAGCCGCATCACCGTGCGCGTCGAAGCGACACCCGTGACCGGCCATGAAGACGCCACCCGGATGGGCTCGCTCAACGACGACGCGGCGCGTCTCATGGCAGGCCACGACCTCACGGAACTGATCGACAAGCTGCGCCACACGCCAGGAGATGCGACCGAAATCCTCGACATCACCAGTGGTGAGACCCGCTCCCACCGTCAAGCGTCGATCACCGGCGGCATCGATTTCGATTTGAGCGGCGAGACCGGTTCGGAAACTTCCGCTTCGTGGCCGACCAGCGACAGCCAGACCGGCGGCACCGGTAGCGACTGGTCGGCGCCGAGCGCAGCCGGTGGTCTGACCAAGATCGAACCCGGTGCGGTACTGCGCGGGCGCTTCAAGCTCGACTCCGTACTCGGCGTTGGCGGCATGGGCTCGGTGTTCCTCGGCAGTGATCTGATCAAGGTGCGCGCCAAGGACAAGCAACCCCGTGTCGCGCTGAAGGTGCTGAACGAGGATTTCAAGCAACATCCCGATTCCTTCATCGCACTCCAGCGCGAAGCGAGTCGTCAACAGAAACTTGCCCACCCGAATATCGCGACGGTCTACGATTTCGATCAGACCGAGGACGGCCTCGCCTTCCTGGTCATGGAATTACTCGAAGGTCAGCCGCTCAACGAATTCATCAAGAAGGTCGTGCGGCCTAAGAGCGGCCTGCCCTTCAGCGAGGCCCTGCCGATGGTGCAAGGTCTGGGCGCGGCGCTGGTCTATGCCCATGAGCGCAGCATCGTCCATTCCGATTTCAAGCCGGGCAACTGCTTTCTGACCAAGGACGGGCAGATGAAGGTGCTCGATTTCGGTATCGCGCGCGCGGTCAAAAATCCCGGCGCAGCCGAAGGCGAAACGACGATCTTCGACCCGGGTAAACTCGGCGCGTTGACGCCGGCCTATGCCAGCACCGAAATGCTCGAAGGCGAAGAGCCCGATCCGCGCGATGACATCTACGCCTTGGCCTGCGTCACCTATGAATTGCTCACCGGCAAACACCCGTTCAACAAGATTCCGGCCAACAAGGCCCGCGACAATGGTCTCGTGCCGGAAGCGGTCAAGGGCCTGACTCGCAAGCAGTGGCGCGGTCTCGAACATGGCCTGGCCTTCACCCGCGACCAGCGCAGCCAGACTACCGCGCAGTTCCTGATCGAGTTCGAAGGTAAGACCTCGCCATGGAAGAATCCGCTGATCGTGATACCAGCCGCTGTCGTGCTGCTGGCTGCGGTCGGTGTCGCGCCGATGTTCAACATGATGGACCGTCGCGATACCGATAGCCGCATCGAACTGGCGCGCAGCGGTGATGCGCAGAAAATTGAGCAGGTCTTAACTGGACTCGACACCGAACAGCTCGACCCCGGCAAACGCGATCGCATCCTGACCGAGGCCAAGGAAGCCATCCTCAAATATTTCGAGGAAGGCGTGCGCGCAAACATCGACGTCGCCACGGGCAAGTACGATTTCATCGGCGCGCGACAGATCCTCGACAGGGCTCAGAGCTACAGTGTCTATCACGACTCATCGAGTTTGAAAGAACTGAATAATCAGATCGACGACGTCGAGAACCGCCTGCTCGCCGAGCAGTTCGACAAATTCAACAGCGCGCTGGAACACGGCAAGCTACTGCCGGTCGACAACCAAGACGATATCTACGACGCGATGGCGGTGGTCGCCAAGATCGATCCCCAGCATCCGATGCTCAAAGACCGCCGCCTGCCGGGCGCCTTCGCCAATGCGATTAACCAGGCGCTGGTCGACAATCAGTTCGACTACGGCGACGCGCTGAGCAAGCGCAGTCGCACGCTGCTCGGCCTGGACAACAAATACCTGAACGATCTGGCTGACAAGATCGGTGGCGCGCGCGAACGCGCCGATACCACCGCGCGACTGTTGAGCGCGATCGACGCTGTGCAGAACGCCCTCGACAGTAAGCAAGGGCTGCCGGCCTATCTCGCGGTACAGAACAAAGTGGTCGATCTGGCCAAGCTCGACCCGGGCAACGCAGTGCTGGAAAAACTGCGCACGGATATCGCACCGCGCGTGGCCAGGGATCTCGCCGCGCTCGAGAGTTCGCGCGACTGGTCGGCGAGCGACCTCATGCTCGGCGATTACAGCCTTTTGTTGCGTGTGATCGGTATGCGTGACATGACCGATCGCATCGGCGCCCTGGCCAGCGAGTTCAACGCGCAAATCACCACCTTGCGCGATGGCATCACGCAGGCCGTAGCCGCCAACAAGCTCAGCCCCGATGGCGACGATCAGCTCAAACAATTGCAGGACATCGCCGCGCGGCATGCCATCACGCGTAACGCTCGCGATCAATTGGCACTCGCGTACTTGCAGCGCGCGCGCGCGCTGCGTGATCAGGGCGACTTGCGCGGCGCCGGCTCTGCGCTCGCTGCCGCGCGCGGCTACACACCCAGTGTAAGAATCAGCACGCTGGTGGATAGCGAGGATAGCCTGCAGACGGACACCGCCAGGCAGGACGATGCCGCGCGTGCGGCGGCGCTCGCCGCGCGCAAGTCGCGCTTCGACGCAGCGCTGCCACAGTTTGACAAGTCCCTGCACGGACTCGGTCAGGACGGCGCAACATTCGATGCCGGCATTAACGCGCTCGATGCGCTGCGCGCAGACAATCCCAGCGATGCACGCGCTAGCGTAGCTGCCGACAAACTTGCGGTCGCCATCGAGCAAGGGGCCGAGCGTATGTTCGCCGCTGGTAAATTTGATGACGCCGTCGCCCTAACCCAAAACGCGCTGGTATCGCTGCCGCAATCGAGCACGCTGCTCACCATGCTCGACGCGCTTGAGAGCAAGCGCAAACAGGCCATGGCCGAGGCCGAGCAGAAGCAGGTCGCGGATGCTAAGGCCGGCATCGATAAACTGCTCAGCCAAAGCGAAGCGGATCGCGCCTGGCGTGCCAGCGTGCGCCAGAAGATGGGTGACATTGCCGCCTTTGGCGATGCCAAAGACCCCTGGATCAAGGAAGTCAGCACTAAGATCGCGAGCAAGTTGGTCGCGCTTGCCAGCGAAATGCGCTTGCAGGAACGCCTGGCTGAAGGTGCCAATCTCATCGCCGACGCCGAGCGCTATGCGCCCGATGCGCCGGCACTGGTCGACGAGCGCACCGCCTTGCAGGAAGCCACCAACAGCTTCGAGGAAGAGCAGAAAGAACAGGCGCGCCTGGCCCGCATCGAGGGCCTGAAGCAGACCTTTCAATCGCAGGCCAAGGCCGGCGATGTCGCCAATGCCGCCAAAACCCTCGTAGTCCTGCGCAAGGGAGTCGAAATGACCGTTGACCCCTATGTCAACGAAGACGCGCCGCGACTGCTGGCCAGTGCCTATCTCAAGCTCGCCACCCAGCAGGTACCGAAGAACGACTTCGCCGCCGCGCTGCGCTTTGCCAAGGCCTGCGCCGATCTGCAGCCGCAACGTCAGGATTGCAAGCTTGCGGTGCGCGACTACACCGTCAACGGCAATAAGCAGGAACTGGTAAAGATGTTGAAACGCCCCGATTTCGACATCCATGAAGCGCTGGCCAAGGTCTCGGAAGTGCAGGTGCTTGACCCGGGCGAATTCAGCACAGCTGAAGGCGACTGGGCGCAGGACATCGCGACGCGTATCGAAGCGCTGAAAGCCGCCGAAGGCATGGCCGCCAACGACATCATCAAACAGGCCAAGGACTTGTTCCCGGGTAATCAGCCGATCGCATCCATCGAGCCGGTTAAACTCGCCGCGCCAACTTCCAAGTACGCGCCCGACATCAAGAAGGCCTTGGACAAGGCCATGCTGTCGGTGGCCAAGGACCTGCTGCTCAAGGCGACTGCAGCCGAGGCCGAGAATCCTGAAATCGTGACCTTGAAGGGCGCCTTCAACGCGCGCGTTAAACAGGTCAAGGAAATCGTCGGCAAGTTCGATGTGCGCTTCAACGAAGGCAAGGCCAGCGTTGCGCAATGGGAGAGCGATCGTGGGGATGCGAACAAGGACAAGGCCAACGGCATCCTGCTCGCGGCACGCGGCGAACTCAATGGCGCGTTCGCGATCTGGGCCGATAATGCCGCGCTCAAGCAGCGCAAACAGAAACTCGATCAGGAAATCGCCAAGCTGGCCGGCGGCATCGCACCACTAGCGCCGCCGCCGCCGCCCACCAACCCCTGCGAAGCCAAACTCGCCGGCCACGGCAAGCGCAAAGCCGGCACCTGCTTCTACTTCGTGACGGCGGGGGAACCCGGCCCCTTCATGGTGGTGGTACCGGCCGGCGAAGGCATCGCCAAGCCCTTCGCGGTCGGCAAATTTGAAGTCTCGGTGGCGGACTTCAATCGCTATTGCAAGATCAGCGGCAAATGCGCGCCGCTACCCGCGCAGGACGCCGTACTGCCTATCACTGGCATCACGCTGGCCCAGGCCCAGGAATACACCCAGTGGTTGTCCGAGCGCACCGGCCAGAAATTCCGCCTGCCGAGCAATCAGGAATGGACCTATGCCGCCACTGCCGGCGGCGACCAGCCGAAGAAGGACTACAACTGCCGCGTCGAACAAGCCGGTCAGCTGTTGAAGGGCCAGGCCACCATGGGTGTCAACACCGGTAAAGCCAACGGCTGGGGCTTGTATAACTACGTCGGCAACGCCCAGGAATGGGTGGTCGAGGTCGGCAGCATCGCGGCCCGCGGTGGTGCCTTTGAAGACATGTTCAGCAAGTGCGATATCGCACTCGCGAAAGCCCATGCGGGCACCGCCGACAAGGCCACCGGATTCCGTGTGGTGCTCGATCTCGGGTCCTGAGCAGGACTAACACCATGCGCGCCGCGCGACACGCTCGAAGGATGCAGACATGAATCTCGCCACGCTGCGTGATATGTCACGCGCTTATGCGCTCGGTTCGCTCGATCGTGAGACTTATCGAATGCAGCGTCACGCGCTACTCACGCGCATCGCAGCCGGCGCGCTGCCGGTGCTCGCCTTTGCGCCGCCTGAGCCTGAACAGCGCACGGTGTTTCCCTACGAGGACGACACCGGTGACACCACCCAGGAAATCCTTGCGCCGCTGCTCGTGCTGCCGACCACCAGCGCGCCGCGCAAGGGCGGTTTGCTCGTCATCGTTGCGGTGATCGCTCTCGCGCTCGGCGCGGGTGGCTGGGCGCTGCGCCACTACGGCGTGTCCGAGCCGGCCTCGCCGACGTTTGCTGTCGCGCCCGATAGCGCCTCGCGCGCGAGCGATCCGCTCACAGAATTTCTAATCGCCAACCTGTGGCATAGCCCCAATCTCGACGCGCTAGGCGAGCGCTGGGATAGCCTCGACAGTACGACACGCGAACAACTGCGCAGCGCACCGTCCATGCGTCGCCTGATCGACAAAGTGCTGGAACAGATCCAGGCCGAGCGCGCCCTGCTTACCCTCGGCGACGCCGAAGAAGCCCTCGCTACCCAGCAGCAATTGCTGGATTTGATGACGCGCCTCGGCGCCCAGGACCCGCGCCTGCTGCGCGCGCGTGAAGCTTGGCAGGCAGCACGCGCCGAACAAGAACAGCTGCGGGCGGCGGCGGCCAG
This sequence comes from Pseudomonadota bacterium, assembly GCA_031362345.1. GTDB lineage: Bacteria > Pseudomonadota > Gammaproteobacteria > JADJYF01. The sequence continues at coordinate 7,965 of JANLSI010000663.1, read as the reverse complement.
CAATCAATCTTCCGCTGCCAACCCCCTGTCCGCCGCATCACCAGCCGCTACCGCTGCCGACGCGGATACGGCCGCCGCGCATGAGCCGCCGCCCGCCGTCGTGCCCACTGCTGCGCCCGCAGCGGCCCGAATACCGCCGCCATCCCCCGCAACAATACCCGCCCCACCGGCCCGCGCCGCAGCGGCAGTCACGGCAACGCCGGTGGCCGACGGCGCGCCGGCGCGCCAAGCCAAGAGCGCAGCTAAGGCCTGCAAGGCAGACCTGGCCAAGACCCGCCGCCCCTATTGTCAGGACGCGCTGAACCCGGTGGGCAAGGGCCCGGCGCTGGTGGTGCTGCCAGGTGGCGAGTTCGCGATGGGCGGCGAGGCGAAGGAAGAACAACCACGCCATACGGTACGTTTAGAACGCCCCTTCGCCATCGCCCTGTTCGAAGTCAGTGGCGCCGAATTCGCGCGGTTTTGCACCGCCACCCACAGCGTTTGCCCAGTCCAGCCCTGGAGCGATCCGGCGCTGCCCGTCGTCAACGTGTCGTGGGCCGCCGCCACTGCCTATACCCAATGGCTGAGCAAGGCCAGCGGCGCCAACTATCGCCTGCCGAGCGAAGCGGAATGGGAATACGCAGCGCGCGCCGGCAGCACCACGTCCTACCCCTTCGGCAACGAGATCCTGCCGACCCATGCGCGCTACAGTTTCAAGAACCCCGTCGCCACGCCCTTGCCGGCCAATGACCGCAGCGTCAATCGCAACGCGTTCAAGCTTTATCACATGCTCGGCAATGTGCGTGAATGGGTGCAGGACGCCTGGCAGGCCAACTACGGCAATGCCAGCGGCGATGGCCGCGCGCCGAGCGCTGGCGATGGGCGCCAGGTGGCGCGCGGCGGTTCCTATGCCGATCGTGGCGCGGCCTTGCGCTCGGCGGCACGCGTGCCACTCGCCGCCAATGGCGATCAATTCACCGGCTTCCGGGTGCTGCGCGAGATCGATTGAGCTAGGACTCTGGCAAGAATGTCCGAATTTGTCGGGCCCACAGCGCACTAGGTGCGTTTTTGTCCGCCCTTTACAATCGACTGACTTATCGTTCGCGCTCAGGCTTGCCATGACCCTCAACCTCGATCCCCACGAACGCGACAAATTCGCGGCCTTGGCCTCACGCTGGTGGGATATCGACGGCCCGTGCCGCACCCTGCACGACATCAACCCCTGCCGCTATGACTATGTCGCTGCCCAGGCGCACTTGAAAGGCGCGCAGATTGCTGACATCGGTTGCGGCGGTGGCATTTTCAGCGAAGCACTGGCACGCGGTGGCGCGCACGTCACGGCCATCGATGCTTCCGCAGAATTGATTGAAGTGGCGCGCCATCACGCCCGGATTCAGACCACGCCAGTGCATTACGCAACCATCACGGCGGAAGATCTGGCGGCGCGCCAGCCCGGCCATTTCGATGTCGTCACCTGTCTCGAACTCATAGAGCACGTGCCGGCGCCCGACTCGCTGGTCAAGGCTTGCGCGACGCTGCTCAAGCCCGGCGGGGTGCTGGTGATATCGACCTTGAACCGCAACGCGACGTCCTATCTGCTCGGCGTGGTACTGGCTGAATACGTTTTGGCGCTAGTGCCGCGCGGCACCCACGATTACATGCAATTCATCCGGCCGGCGGAACTGGCACGCATGGCACGCGATCAGCGGCTGGTGACACGGGACATCCGCGGCATGCGCTACGACCCTCTGACGCGCCGTGCGCGACTCGGCGCGGCACCGACGGTCAACTATCTCGCGACCTTCGCCCGCGACATGGACTGATACGCGCGCCGTGAGTCTAGCCAGCCCACCGCGCGCCGTGCTGTTCGATCTGGACGGCACCCTGCTCGATACCGCGCCTGATTTCGTCCTCGCCTTAAATGCCTTACGCGCCGAGGAAGCGCTGCCGCCGCTGGCGGCCGCCGAAATTCGCCCGCATGTCTCCCACGGCAGTGCGGCCCTGATCCGCGCGGGCTTTGGCGTAGCGGCCGAGCCTGCCGATTTCGAACGGCGCCGCCTGCGCCTACTCGATCACTACGCGGTGGTGCTGGCGCAGGCCACGGTGCCTTTCGCCGGCGTCGAAGAAGTGTTGCTGACGCTCGAAGCGCGCGGCCTGTCGTGGGGCATCGTCACCAACAAACCCGGCTGGCTGACCACGCCGCTGCTCGCCGCCCTGGGTCTGGATCAACGCGCTGGCTGCGTAATTTCCGGCGACACCACGCTGCGCTCCAAACCCTATCCCGAGCCACTGTTGGCCGCTGCGCGCGCGCTCGCTGTTGCGCCCGCAGACTGTCTCTATGTCGGCGATGCCGAGCGCGATGTCGAAGCGGCGCGGGCAGCGGGCATGTCGGTGCTGGTCGCGCTGTACGGCTATATCGGCGCCGACGACCATCCCGAGTGCTGGGGCAGTGACGGCAGCATCGCCTGCGCGCGAGATCTGCTGGCGTGGATCTGAACGCCGAGCCGCACGCGCCATCGTGCGCTGGCGCGGTGGCAGCGCCCGACGATTTCTACTACGCGACGCTCTATTTGCCGCCCGCCGCGCGTGCTACCGCACGCACGCTGGAAGCGGCCCGACGCGCCATCACCGATATTCCGGGCAGCTGTTCCGATCATGGCGTCGCCCATCTCAAACTCGCTTGGTGGCAAAGCGAATTGCAGCAACTCGCGGCCGGCACACCACGTCATCCGCTGGCGCGGGCCCTCCTGCCGCTAGTGAGCCGCGAACCGGCGCTGCTGGAGGTGTTCGAACATCTGGTGATGACGACCATCGTCGGCCTGCACGCAGCACCGCTCATCAATCGCGCCGCCTTGCTGAGCCAGGTGCAAGCCCAACACGGCCCATTGCTTGAGCACTACGTCAACCTCGGCGCGCCGGTCAGCACCACCCAACGCGCTGCGCTAGTCAATCTTGGCGGTGTGATCGAACTCGCCTACGGCCTGCGCGGGCTGCGGCAGCATCGCCGCGGCGGGCCTTTGCTGCTCGCTGAGGAGGAACTGCGCGCAGCGCACCTCAGCGTCGATGCCGTACGGGGTGCCCAGGCGTCGAGCGAACTACGCGCGGTGCTCGCGCCCCATCTCGACTGGCTGCACGATGAGCTTGTCTTGCACAGCGCGGCCCTGCCGCGCGCACTACGCCGCCAGCAACGGCTGTTCACGACGCTCGCGGCGTGTGCGGCGGAAGCCTTGGCGCTGACGAGAGCTGATGACTGCTGCGTGCTGGAGCGACGGGTCGAAGTGCTGCCAGTGCGCAAGTTGTGGCTGGCGTGGCGGATGGCGTGGTGGGGGTGAGCGTTCTGGATAGATAGAATGTCCGACTGAAGTCGGACCTACAGGGAGCCTGGGATTCAAGCCCTGAAATGTAGGTCCGACTTCAGTCGGACATTCGTCGTAACCGCACCCGCAGGCGCCGATAAGCATCGGCGTCGACCCTATCGGGCAATAACAGCACCTCGCACCGCACACCGTCAGCGCAATGCAGGCTGAGCGTGGTCATGAGTGGCGACACCAGCGCGGCACGTCGCAGCCGCGCTTCGACGCTATGACCGTCGCAAAATACGACCCGCCAAGTGTGCCGCGCGCTGAGTTCCAGGCGCGCGATGGCAAGTCGTGGCGGCACGCGTCGCAGTCGCAATGCGAGCCACAGACCATGCAGCGCGACGGCGCTGAGCAACAGATTGCGCGAGATGGACGGCGGATAAGCGAGCGTCAACGTGGCGAGCATGATGAGATGCACCGCCACGATCACGCGCGGCAGCCACACTGAAGGCTGCACATCGAGATGCACCGGTCCCTGGAATCCATTCATCCTGAGCGAGAGCATAGCCACCTATCCGTCAGCTTGAAATTACCCGGTCATGAAAAGATACTAGGCGCGCGCCGCCGAGCGCGCCCCACCCCCTCAGGCCCCCAGCATCTGGCACCATGGTCACCGACGACGCCACCCTTCCGCCGGCCACGCCGCTCACCACGCACGACGAGCGCGACACGCCGCCAGCGACTAGCCCAAAGCCGCAAGCACCGCGCGAAATCGGCGGGCCTGCCGGGCTCGAACCGACCCGCTACGGCGATTGGGAACGTAAGGGCCGATGCATCGATTTTTGAGCATCTCGACGGTGCCGACACGACGTCGATGCCCGCCGCTAACCAGCAAAGTGAACGTTTAAGCCATGGCCGGAAATCCGCTCTCACCGCATGTGCAAATCTATCGCCCGCAATTGACCTCGGGCATGTCGATCATGCATCGCATCACCGGCGTCGCGCTAAGCGTCGGCACCCTGGTACTGCTGTACTGGCTGGTGGCCGCTGCCCAGGGCATGGAGGCTTACGCAAGCGCGCAGCGCTGCCTGAGCTCGTTGCCGGTACAACTGCTGCTGGTCGGTTGGACCTTCGCGTTCTATTACCACTTGTGTAACGGCGTGCGCCATCTGCTGTGGGACACCGGCTGGGGCCTCGACCTTGGCACCGCCTATAAGACCGGTTACGCCGTGATCGGCGCGTCGCTGGTGTTGACCGTGCTGACCTGGGCTTGCGTCATCGCACAGAGCGGTGCGGCATGAAACTACGCAGCGATTTGTCCCGCGTGCTCGGCTTGGGCTCGGCCCGCGCCGGCGCCCACCACTGGACCCATCAACGTCTCAGCGCGATCGCCCTCATCCCCTTGTCGCTGTGGTTCGTCACCGTCCTGCTCGGCCATCTGCACGACGACGTGGTCGATCTCACCCACTGGATCCGATCGCCCTTCGTGACCGTATTATTAATTAGCCTAATGGCTGCGATGTTCTATCACGCCAAACTCGGCTTGCAGGTCGTGATCGAAGATTACGTGCACTCGGAAATCGCCAAGATCGGGTTGCTGATCGCGATGAAACTCGGCTGCGTGCTGGGTGCTCTGCTGGGCATCGTCGCAGTGCTCAAGATCTCTTTCGGAATGACCTGACGGAACACCCCATGCCTGCTGCCTACGAACTGATCGAACACAAATACGACGTGGTGGTGGTCGGTGCCGGCGGCGCTGGACTGCGTGCCACTTTCGGCATGGCCGAAGCCGGCCTCGCCACCGCCTGTCTGACCAAGGTCTTCCCGACCCGCAGCCACACCGTCGCGGCGCAGGGCGGCATGAGCGCCGCGCTCGGCAATATGGGTCCCGACGACTGGCGCTGGCACATGTACGACACCATCAAGGGCTCCGACTGGCTCGGCGATCAGGATGCCATCGAGTACATGTGCCGCGAGGCGATACCGGCCGTCATCGAGCTGGAGCACTATGGCGTGCCCTTCTCGCGCACCGAAGCCGGCAAGATCTATCAGCGTCCGTTCGGCGGCATGACGACTAATTTCGGCGAGGGCATCGCGCAGCGCACCTGCGCGGCGGCTGACCGCACCGGTCACGCTATCCTGCACACGCTTTATCAGCAGTCGCTGAAGCACAACGCTGAATTCATGATCGAATACTTCGCCATCGATCTCGTAATGGACAAGGACGGCGTGTGCCGCGGCGTGCTGGCCTGGGATCTGGCCACCGGCAGTCTGCATCTGTTCCGCGCCCATCAAGTGGTGCTGGCGACCGGCGGCTATGGGCGCAGCTACTTCTCCTGCACTTCCGCCCATACCTGCACCGGCGACGGCAATGGCATGGTGTTGCGCGCGGGTCTGCCGTTGCAGGACATGGAATTCACCCAGTTCCATCCGACCGGCATCTACGGCGCGGGCTGTCTGATCACCGAAGGCGTGCGTGGCGAAGGCGGTTATCTCACCAACTCCAAGGGCGAGCGCTTCATGGAGCGTTATGCGCCCAACGCCAAAGATCTCGCCTCGCGCGATGTGGTCTCGCGTTCCATGACGATAGAAATCCGCGAAGGCCGCGGGGTGGGGCCCGATGCCGATCACATTCATCTGCATCTTGAGCATCTCGGCGCCGACGTCATCAATTCGCGTTTGCCGGGTATCGCCGAGTCGGCGGAAATCTTCGCCGGAGTCGACGTCACCCGCGAGCCGATTCCGGTGCTGCCGACCGTGCACTACAACATGGGTGGCATTCCGACCAACATCCACGGCGAAGTGGTCGTCATCAAGGACGGTAATCCCGATTCGGTGGTGCCGGGCCTCATGTCGATCGGCGAAGCGGCCTGCGTGTCGGTGCACGGCGCCAATCGTCTCGGTTCCAACTCGCTGCTCGATCTGGTGGTGTTCGGCCGCGCCGCCGCCAAGCGCTGTGCCGCCACCGTCAAGCCCGGCATGAGCCATGCGCCGCTGGGGAAGGATGCCACCGAGGGCTTGCTCGCCCATTTCGATGCCCTGCGGCACGCCGATGGCAGTGAGGCTACCGCCAAGCTGCGGCTCGACATGCAGCGCACCATGCAGAACTACGCAGCGGTGTTCCGTACCGGTGAGGTATTGGAAGAAGGTATCGTCAAACTGAAAGAAGTCTACGAGGGCTTCAAACACGTCAAGGTCACCGATCGTTCCATGCAGTGGAACACCGACCTGGTCGAGACCCTGGAACTTGAGAACCTGCTCGGCAGCGCGATGGTCTCGATCGCCGCCGCCGCCAATCGCAAGGAAAGTCGCGGCGCCCACGCGCGCGAAGACTACCCCGATCGCGATGACGTGAACTGGCAGAAACATACGCTGACGTCGTTGACCGACAGCGGCGAGGTCATATTCGATTACCGCCCGGTGCACATGTACACGCTGACCGATGAGGTCGACGTGGTGCCGCCGAAGAAACGTACTTACTGAACACGGAACCCGTCATGGCGAATTTCAAGCTGCCCGCCAATTCCCGCGTCACCCAGGGTAAGACCTACGGTAATGTCAGCGGCGCAAAGCGCGCGAAGACCATCCAGGTCTACCGCTGGGATCCCGATAGCGGCGAGAATCCGCGTACCGACAGCTATCTCATCGACCTCGACAAGTGCGGGCCGATGGTGCTGGATGCGATCCTCTACATCAAGAACGAGATCGACCCGACCTTGACCTTCCGTCGTTCCTGTCGTGAAGGTATCTGCGGTTCGTGCGCGATGAACATCGACGGCACCAATACGCTGGCCTGCACCAAGGCCAGTAGTTCGATCAAAGGCACGGTCAAGATTTATCCCCTGCCGCATCTGCCGGTGCTGAAGGATCTGGTCGCCGATCTCACGCACTTCTATGCGCAGTACGCCTCGATCAAACCCTGGCTGCAGACCAAGTCGCCGGCACCGCCGGACAAGGAACGCCTGCAGTCGGTCGAAGACCGCGAGAAGATCGACGGTGCCTACGAGTGCATCCTATGCGCCTGCTGCTCGACCAGTTGTCCGAGCTACTGGTGGAACGGCGATCGCTACCTTGGCCCGGCCGTACTGCTGCAAGCCTATCGCTGGCTGGTCGATAGCCGCGACGAAGCCACCGGCGAACGCCTCGATGAACTCGAAGATCCGTTCCGTCTGTATCGTTGCCACACCATCATGAACTGCACGAATACCTGTCCCAAGGGTCTCAACCCGGCCAAGGCCATCGCGGAGATCAAGAAAATGATGGTGGCGCGCACCCTCTAGGGGTGCGTTGCTGGCGGTGGGAGACACCAAACTCAATCAGCTGCGCTGGCGTTGCCGGCGCGGTATGCGCGAGCTGGACTTGCTGCTCTGCGGTCATCTCGATCGCCACGGCGTCACCCTCAGTGGCGCGCCGCTCGAACTCTTCGAACGTCTGCTGGCCTGTAGTGATATGGATCTCTACGGCTGGTTCCCCGCTCGTGAGCGCTGCGACGATGCCGAGCTCGTGCAGCTGGTCGCGACGATCGTCAGCGAAGCCCCGCCCGGGCGCAGCGGTGCGCCACGGCCGTGAATGCCGTTTTCGACGACACCGCTAGTCTGAATCACCCGCCCTACCAGTCGCGCCGCTCGACCTTGGCAGTGATCCAGATCGCCGGCGCCGACGCCGCCGATTTTCTGCACGGGCAATT
>JANLSI010000573.1:0-4270 GCA_031362345.1 Pseudomonadota bacterium | reverse complement strand
TGCTATGGCTTTTCCGACGTTGAAACCATTTCGCTGTCGGATACCTCTTCGAGTTCTTCTTCCTCGGGTTTGATTACGTAGCGGGCGAACAGCAAGCCGATCTCGTAGAGCATCCAGATAGGAATCGAAAGCATGCACTGGGATAGCACGTCGGGCGGCGTAAGAATTGCGCCGGCGGTGAAGGCGCCGACGATCACGTAGCGGCGTTTGTCCGCGAGGTCTTGGGCGCTGATCATGCCCGTGCGCACCACTAGGAAAGTCGCGACCGGCACCTCGAAAGCGAAGCCGAAGGCCAGAAACATCTTGATCACGAAATCTAGATAACGACTGATATCGGTCATCACCTTTACGCCCTCCGGCGCAGCGGAGGTAAAGAAACCGAAGGCCAGCGGGAATACCACGTAATAGCAGAACGCCACGCCGATATAGAACAGTGCGGTGCTGGACGCCATCAAAGGCAGCGCGAGACGGCGCTCCTTGAGATAAAGCCCTGGCGCGACGAAAGCCCAGGCCTGATAGAACACATAGGGAATGGAGACAAACAGCGCAGCGAAGGCCGTCAGCACGAAGGGCGCATAGAACGACGACGCCACCTCGGTTGCAATCATGGTGCTGCCAACCTGCATCTTGGCCAATAACGGTGCCGCCAGCCACGTGTAGATTTGGTTGCGGAACGGCATCATGCACAACAGCACCACGCCGACACAGGCGATCGCGCGCAGCAGCCGTGAGCGCAGTTCGATCAAATGCGAGATGAAGCTCTGCTCGGTACCTTGCGGCTTGTCCGATGCGGAGGGCTCGTCAGCGGTGGATTGCAGGTCTTTAGGTTTTGACATGGCCGGCGGTCGCGATGGATTCGCGTGCGGAGTTTCCAGGTAAGGTCGGCTCAGGCCGAATGATCGGTCTTGGTCGCGGCAACGCCTGGTGTCGCGTGCGCGGGTGCCGGCGCCGCGCTATCGCCTGCGGTCGCGCTGTCTAGGGCCGTCGTGGCATCGGGCGTGGCAGCAGTCTCGATCGTCGCGACGTTTTCAGCCGCCGCGTTTTCCAGTGCTGCCGTGCGCGAGGTCGGCGCTGCCAAGGGATTAAGCGCCAATTGCTTCAAGCGCCGGTCTTCTTCGAGAAATTCGCGATTGAGCTCCTTGAATTCCTGGGTGTGTGCTTCACGCTCGAACTCCGCGCGCAACTCGCGAGCTACCCGCTGCATGCGACCGAGCCACTGCCCGGTGGTGCGGATCAGCGCAGGCATGCGCTCCGGACCCACCACCACGAGCGCGACGACGAAGATCAGCGCCAGCTCCCAGAAACCGACATCGAACATGAGCGGACGTCAGACGTGTTCGCGATCGGTGCGGACTTCGCCTTCAATGACCGGCTTGGTGTCGGTCTTACTTAGCGCCTCCTCGGCCGTGTCTTCGCGCATAGCCTTCTTGAAATCGCGGATCCAGCCACCGACGTCGGAGCCGACACTTTTGATCTTCTTGGTGCCGAACAGCAGCATCACGATGACCAGCAGCAGAACCAGATGTTGAATTGAAAAGCCCATGATTATCTCCTGTTGAGCGTATTCGTCGATGGTGCGCGCAATCTCACTTGTTTGCGCGCTCCGCCTTTTCCGCTACGCCCGAGCGCCCGAACCTACGTTCGAGCTCCATCAGTACAGCCGACGGTTCGATACCCATGTATTTGAGCAGAACCACGGAATGAAACCATAAATCAGCAGTCTCGTATACGATTTGGTCACGATCCCCACCCTTACCGGCAATGATGGTCTCGGCCGCCTCTTCACCTACTTTTTTCAGGATCTTGTCGAGTCCGGCATGAAACAGTCCGGCCACGTAAGAATCCTTGGGATCGGCGGCGCGGCGCTCGTCGATCGCTTCAGCCAACCGCATCAGCACGTCACTCACCGATCTTCTCCCGCTGTTGGTCGACCGCGCCATAGATGTGAGCCGGGTCACGCAGCACTGCGTCGGTGACGCGCCAACTGCCTGCGTCGAACACGCGATAAAAGCAGCTCTCCCGCCCAGTGTGACAAGCAATACCCCCAAGCTGTTCCACCCGCATCAGAACGGCGTCGCCGTCGCAATCAAGTCGCAGCTCGCGGATGCGCTGCACATGGCCCGATTCCTCGCCTTTGCGCCACAAACGGCCGCGCGAACGTGACCAATACACCGCGCGACCTTCCTGTATGCTCGCTTCCAGCGCGATTTGGTTCATCCAGGCCATCATCAGCACCCGCCCACTCTCGGCATCCTGGGCAATAGCGGCGACCAGACCCTGCTCGTCCCACTTGATCTCATCGCGCCAGCTCACTGCCGGACCTCGATGCCAGCAGCCGCCAGACGGGCCTTGGCCGCGCCCACGGTGTGCTCGCCAAAATGGAAGATGCTGGCCGCCAGCACCGCATCCGCATGGCCCACGCGTATGCCATCGACCAGATGATCGAGGGTGCCGACACCACCCGAGGCGATGACGGGTATCGGCACCGCAGCGGCCACCGCGCGGGTCAATTCGACGTCATAGCCGTCGCGGGTGCCGTCACGATCCATGCTGGTGAGAAGGATTTCACCGGCGCCGGCGGCGGCCATGCGTACCGCCCAGGCGACGGCGTCGAGACCGGTTGGCTTGCGCCCGCCGTGGGTGAAGACTTCCCAGCGCGCGGGATGGTCAGCAACGCGGCGCGCATCGATGGCGACAACGATGCACTGGGCACCGAACTTGGCCGAGGCCTCGGCCACGAAGGCGGGATTGTTGACTGCGGCGGTATTGATACCGACCTTGTCGGCGCCGGCCTTGAGCAGGCGCCGCACGTCGGCGACGGTGCGCACGCCACCGCCGACGGTCAGGGGGATAAAGACCTGACTCGCCACCGCTTCGACCACGTGCACGATGGTCTCGCGGTCATCGCTGGAGGCAGTGATGTCGAGAAAGGTGATTTCGTCGGCGCCTTCGCGATCATAGCGGCGCGCGATTTCGACCGGATCGCCAGCGTCACGAATATCGACGAAGCGCACGCCCTTCACCACACGCCCGGCATCGACGTCCAGGCACGGGATCACCCGCTTGGCGAGACCCATCAGCGGGTCTTGGCACCGCACAGCTCATCGGCGAGCGCTTGTGCGGCGGAGAAATCCAAGGAACCTTCGTAGATAGCGCGACCGGTGATGGCGCCTTCGATGCCTTCGTGGCTGACCGCGCACAGCGCACGAATGTCGTCGAGATTGGTGACACCACCCGAAGCGATAATCGGAATGGTCAGAGCGCGAGCGAAGGCCACGGTGGCCTCCATGTTCAGGCCGGTCATCATGCCGTCGCGGCCGATGTCGGTGAAGACTATCGCTTCGACGCCGTCGGACTGGAAATGCAGTGCCAGATCGATGGCGTCGTGACGCGAGAGCTTGGACCAGCCATCGATCGCAACCTTGCCGTCGCGTACGTCGAGACCGACGATGATGTGGCCTGGGAATTCCAGGCACACGTCGGACACGAAATGCGGCGCGGTGACAGCCTTGGTGCCTAGGATCACATAGCTGACACCGGCATCAAGATAACGCTGGATAGTGTCTTCGTCGCGGATGCCACCACCGACCTGGATCGGCACATCGGGGCAGTCCTCGGCGATGGCATGAATAATTTCGTGGTTGACCGGCTTGCCGTCCATCGCGCCGTTCAAATCAACGATGTGCAGGCGCCTCGCACCGGCCGCCACCCAACGACGGGCAACTGCCAGCGGGTCATCGGAATAGACCGTATCGCGGTTCATATCGCCCTGCCGAAGGCGGACGCATTTACCGTCTTTGATATCGATGGCGGGTATCAGAAGCATGGGGCAGACGGCGTCGTAGGCGAGCGTTGCTTTTCTTGAGCTATTTTTGCTTGGGCAACTTGGTTTTCAAGCGCTGTAGAAATGTTAGCACAAGGTCTGTCGAAGATCGTCCAGTCCCAAGTTACCGATTTGCGCTCTTTGCGAACGGGTAAGCCGTGGACTTCATCGATTAGTGCGCCTCGTCCCAATTCTGTCCGCGCCCAACATCAACTACCAGCGGCACCGACAGACTGGCCGCGCTCGACATGATCCGGCCCAGCTCTGCGGCCACGGAATCCGCAGCTGCGATGTCGACCTCCAGCACCAGTTCGTCGTGAACCTGCATGATCAAATCCGCCGGCACCCCATCGCGGACCAGCCAGGCCGAAACCGAGATCATGGCGCGTTTGACGATATCCGCAGCGGTGCCCTGCATGGGCGCATTGATAGCGGTGCGTTCGGCGT
>JANLSI010000522.1:0-13013 GCA_031362345.1 Pseudomonadota bacterium | reverse complement strand
CGATCGCCTCGAAGGTGAAGAAGCGCTCAAAGCAATCATTGAAGCGCGCCTTGTCATCGGGCGTCTTGGCCAGCACTTGGCCGAGCGCTTCCTTGACCAGGGTGCGGCGCTCAAAGCCGACCAGGTCGAGCGCCGCTGCCGCGTCGATGGTCTCGGCGGTCGAGACCCGTACATCACAGGCGCGCAGCGCCTTGATGAAATTGGACAGCACCTGGGTCACGCGTGCTTCGCCGCCTGGCGTGCCAGGGCGGGCACCTCGGCATCGACGTGCTCGATGTCGTCCTGGAACTTGAGCAGCACGTTGAGCGTGGCGCGCACCAGGGCCGGCTCCAGCTCCGAGGCGTGTAGCAGCAGCAAGGTGCGGGCCCAGTCGATGGTCTCGCTGACCGCCGGTACCTTTTTCAGATCCAGACCGCGCAGGCTCTGCACAAAGGCCACCAGCTGGCTGCGCAGGCCCGCTTCGAGCGTCGGTACGCGCGACTCGATGATGCGCTGTTCAAGCTTCGCATCGGGGAAGGGAATGTACAGATGCAGGCAGCGGCGCTTGAGCGCGTCGCCGAGCTCGCGGGTGTTGTTTGAGGTCAGGAACACGATCGGCGGATGCTTGGCCTTGACCGTGCCGATTTCAGGAATCGAGATCTGATAGTCCTGCAGCAGTTCCAGCAGGAAGGCCTCGAATTCCTGATCCGACTTGTCGATTTCGTCGATCAGCAACACCGCGCCATGTTCCGCCCATAAAGCCTTCAACAAGGGTCGCGGTTCGAGGAATTCTTCGTTGAAGAAGGTGTCGTCGAATTCGTGCAGGCGCGTGATGGATTCCTTGAGGCCATTGGCACCTGCCATGAGGTCGCCGAGCTTCTCTTTGAGTACCTGGGTGTAGAGCAGCTGCTTGCCGTACTTCCATTCGTAGAGCGCCTTGGATTCGTCCAGGCCTTCGTAGCATTGCAGGCGGATGAGGGGTTTATCCAGCAGCTTGGCGGTGGCATTGGCGAGCTCGGTTTTGCCGACCCCCGGGTGGCCCTCAACCAGGATCGGTTTGGACAGCGCCTTGGCAATGTAGACGCAGGTCGCGATGGCGTCGCTGGCGATATAACCCGAGCCCTGCAAGCCGCGCTGGATGTCTGCGATGGCGGTGCTTGCGGCGTGTTCGATGACAGTCGTCACTTGAATCCCATCCTGTGTGGTTCGATTAAGGTTGGCGGGCCAGCCACTGCAGGCGGCCGCGCAATTTCTTCAACCACTCGGCGCCCAGCACTTCCATGTTTGCCAAGCGCTCTAGCAGCTCGCGGGGCGGCCGCGGTTCGCGCAGGCTAGCGTGGAACAGGGCGAGGCTAGTGGCGTCTTGTTCGCGCGCTAGCAGCTGCAGGCTGTCACCGGCGCACACCGTGCCACAGGTGAGCACGCGGTAGTACCAGCCGCAGCGACCACTTTGCTGGATGTGTTGGGCCAGCCCATCGACGCCGTAGCGCCGGTCGATCTTGCCGCACGGGCTGCGCGGCTGGGTAAGCTGCACGCGCGCGGCACCAAAGCCATACACATCACCCAAGCAGACGGTCTCTTCGGTCAGACCGAGGCTGGAGATATTCTCGCCGATCGAGCCCGCCGTGAGCAGCTCCCCGATCGCAGGGAAGGCGCGGGCGAGGGCGGTGTAATGCTCGACGGGGAAATGATGCACGGCCTTGTCCGGTCCGCCATGCAGGTATCGGTCGGCTTGTGCGTCGCCGGCCAGACCGAGTTCGTGCAGCATGACCTCGCCCGTCAGCGCTTGTTTGCGGATGGCACTCGGGCGTCCGCCGGCGAGCGGCGCAACGGGGCCGGCATAGAGGCCGAGTACAGCGGTGGGGAAGTCCTGGGGCACGGGCATACGACAGCATACCCGTTAGCCCGCAATCTGCGAAAATGCCTGCTTCTTTCATGGGCACGAGGTCAGCATGGGTTTTCAGGCAGTGTTATGGGATTTCGGCGGCGTCGTCACCACCTCACCGTTCGACAACTTCAATCGCTACGAGGTCGGGCGCGGCCTGCCGCTCAATTTCATTCGCGGCGTCAACGCCATCAATCACCAGGACAATGCCTGGGCGAAATTTGAATCGAGCCGTTGTACGGTCGACGAATTCGATGAACTGTTCGCCCACGAGACCGCCGCCGCTGGCCACGAGATCCGTGGTCGCGATGTCATCGGCCTGCTGGGCGGCGAGGTGCGGCCGCGCATGGTCCGGGTCCTGCAACGCTGCAAGTTGGATTACCGCGTTGCCTGCCTGACCAATAATGCCAATGCTGGCCAGGGCACGGGCATGTCGAGCACCGATCAGCAGGCCGACGACGTCAAGGCCGTGATGCGCTTGTTCGATGTGATCATCGAATCGAGCAAAGAAGGCATACGCAAGCCTGACCCACGCATCTATGCCTTGGCCTGCGAGCGAGTCGGCGTGGCGCCGCAGGCCGTGGTCTATCTCGACGATCTCGGCATCAATCTCAAGCCCGCGCGTGATCTCGGCATGACCACGATCAAAGTCGTGTCGGAGCAGCAGGCGATCGATGACTTGAGTCGTATCTTGGCGATCAATTTCGCGGTGTGAGCACGCCTCGCTGTTGACGATGGGGCCAAGCGCTTCAGCTGGAACGGTCGCCACTGTCGATTTGCTGTTTCGCCTTGGCGACGCAAGCGTCGCAGATATTGACCTTGGGTCCGGCGATCAAGCGACGGTATTCGCCCTTGCCGCGACCGCAGAATCCGCAAAACGGTGCTACACCCTTAATGAAGGGCACTGGTGGCGTGCTCACCAGACGCTCCGCGCCAGACGCCGTGTCGCGCTGTAAGCGCGCGGCTTTCTGCTCATCGCTTTCGTCATTGTCGTGCATGGGTAGCGCCGCGAATAAATTACATGTCAGGAGTGGACTGGCACCTTGGCCGCTGGCCGACGCGCAGCGCTCAGCCTTGGGTTTCGCGGCGCGCCTGTGCAATCCAATCTTTGTAGAGGGTGTTGTAGTGCTTGCCGGCGGTCTTGCTGTGGGTCAGCACCGACTGGAACAAGACCTGTGCCTGGTCGTGCCGGCCTTGCGCCTTCAGCAGCGCGCCTAGACGGCAGCTCGGTTCGGGGCCGGCGTAATAGCCGACCAGGGACTCGTATTCGTGCACGGCTTCGTCCAAACGCCCTAAGGCTTCTAGTGCGCGTGCATAGAGCAAATGGCCGTCCTGGGACGTCCTGGCCGGATTTTTTTCCTTCAAGGTATCGAGGCAGGTGATCACCTCGGCGTATTCGGCCAAGCCGAAGTGCGCCTGGGCGAGACCGAGCAGTAGATCCGGATCGTCGCCATGCACGCCGTTCAAGGCCCGTTGATAGATATCCCTAGCGTCGCTGAAATTGGCACGTTGCAGATGCTGGTCGGCGAGCACCATGGCGTTCTGTGCGGTACGTGCCAAAGCATATTGCTCGGTCGCTTCGCGCAGCGCTTTGTCGGGGTCGACCGCCTTGGCGATGCGGCGCTGAGCGGTGCGCGCGGTGCGGGTATTGGTGAACTCGGGCAGGAGTTCGATGATGAAATAAGCCAGGCTGCCGATCAACGGAAAGAACAGCACGATAAAAACCCAGCTGGTATTGCGCCCGGTCTTGATGATGTGCACCACCAGTGCCAGCTGGACGATGATGGAGAGGGCGATTAAAGCCACGCGCTTGACCTCAACGGCTGTACTTTGGAAGTGCGAGGTCGCGCCCCCTGGCACTGATCCCGCGACGGCAGTATACGGGGCTCGCTCATCGCAGGTGAAAACCGATCTGCACCCATCGCCTCAGCTGTGCGCCCATCGGTCCTCGCGCTCCCACCGCCTCGCGACGATTCTTTAAGTTCGATTGCTGCTAGATGCGGTTGCTCGCCAGCAGACGCGCCAGTTCGTGTCGATGGCATTGCCGCTGAGCTTCGGCGCAATGACACATGAGCGTGACCGGCGCTTGCGCCGCCAGGGCCTTGATCAACCGCAAGGTAAATTTCTGGCCGTGATTCTTGATGGTCTGATTGTGGGCATCGATGGCGCCATCGGCGAATAATTCCGCACGGTAGCCGCGAATGAATTCGAGCCACGGGATGCGGCCCGCCTGCATATCGCGCAGCAGCGTCTCGCTCGGACCCAGCGACGGCATCCACACGTCGTAGCGGGCCTTGCTCAGGCCGCGACCGCGAAAGCGGGTGGCCAGGATACGCAGACCGTCGTGTTCAAGATCGATGGGGCTGGAAACTGACTTGGTGTAGATCATGACTGGTTGTTGACTGTCCTGAGCGGTCCACGCCATCCGCTCGCTGATTAAGCATCGGCGCCACAGCTTCGATCATTATCGCGCCAGCAGCGCCATCCACCGGGGTCGCGCTGCAGCCTGGGCGTTGAATCGCTACCGACCTCGCCCGGGCGCAGACATCGTGTCCATTGCACTTGTCGCGCGCCATCGGTTAGCGTTTCATCCTGACAGCAATCAGGAGACACAAGGACGTGGCTTCATCATCGCCTTTTCTCGAACGTGTAAGCGCCGCCGTGCGCGTGCGTCATTACAGCATCCGTACCGAGCAGGCCTATGTCTACTGGATACGGCGCTTCATTCAATTCCATTACCATCGCCATCCGCAGGCCATGGGTGAAGTCGAGGTTGCGGCCTTTTTGTCCCATCTCGCGATCGACGACCACGTCGCGCCGGCCACCCAGAACCAAGCTCTGAACGCCCTGCTGTTCCTCTACGACGCCGTACTCGAACGCCCGCTGGCAGCGATGCCCGGTGTGGTGCGGGCCAAGGCCAAGCTGCATCTGCCGGTGGTGTTATCGGTCGAGGAGGTGGCGCGGGTGCTATCGGGGCTGCCGGAGCGGGTGTGGCTGGTGGCCTGTCTGCAGTACGGCTCGGGACTGCGACTCATGGAGAGTGTGCGACTACGGGTGAAAGATCTTGACTTCGAACATCGTGCGCTACTGGTGCGCGACGGTAAGGGCGGCAAGGATCGGGTGGTGACCCTGCCCGACGAACTCGTCGAACCGCTGACGCGCCACCTGGCGGTGCGGCGGACCTTGTTCGAACGTGATGTAGCCGAGGGCCATGGTGCGGTGTGGTTGCCCCATGCACTGGCGCGCAAGTATCCGGCGGCTGCCCTCGAGTGGGGCTGGCAATTCGTATTTCCGGCGGATGCTATTTCCACCGATCCGCGCAGTGCTAAGCGCCGTCGCCATCACATGGACGAGCAGCGCGTGCAACGGGCCGTGCGGCGCGCGGTGGTGCAGGCTGCGATCGCCAAGCCGGCGAGCTGTCATACCCTGCGTCATTCCTTCGCCACCCATCTGCTGGAGCGCGGCGCGGATATCCGTACCGTGCAGGAGCAGCTTGGCCACAGCGACATCCGCACGACCCAGATCTATACCCACGTGTTGAAGCGCGGCGGGCTGGCGGTGAAGAGTCCATTGGCGGCAGTGTTGGCGCTGCGCATCGGCCGGGGCGACGGGCACTGAGCAGGCCAACGCTTATTTCGGCTTGCGCTGGCGCTGCGTTACGATGCGGTCCTGACTCGGACGTCGCGCAGTCGCGGCGACCTCGCACAACCTTCGGGGAGACACAATGAAAATCGATACCTTCATGGCGCCGGCCAAACCCACCAAGATTGCCGCGCTGGCGCGCGAATACGAGGCGCTCGGCTTTGACTGCATCTGGACCTTCGAGGCCATGAGTGATGCCTTCATGCCGCTCGCTCACGCGGCCGCAGCGGCGCCTAAGATTGAGATCGGCACCAATATTGCGGTGGCCTTCGCCCGTTCGCCCTTCGCCATGGCCCAGATTGCCTGGGACCTGCAGCGTGATTCCGAGGGTCGCTTCCGCCTCGGTCTCGGTACTCAAGTGAGGGCCCACGTCGAAAAACGTTTCTCGATGCCCTTCGACCATCCGGCCGCACGCGTGACGGACTTCATCCGCTGCGTACGGGCGATCTGGGACACCTACCAGACCGGCGCGCGTCCCAACTATGAAGGGCCGTTCTATCGCTTCAAACTGATCAACGCTTTCTTTACGCCGGGGCCGATCGATCACCCCAATATTCCGGTCTATCTTGCCGGCGTGAACACCGGCATGTGCCGCGCGGCGGGCGAAGTGGCGGATGGCTTCCATGTCCATCCGGTCCACACCGTCGAATATCTACGCGAGGTGGTGTGCCCGACCATTGCCGAAGGCGCGAAGTCGGCCGGTCGCAGCTTGGCGGACGTCGAACTCTATGCGCCGGTCTTCATCATCAGCGGCGAGACCCAGGCCGAGACCGACACAATGGAACAGACCGTGCGTCGGCAGATCTCTTTCTACGGCGCGACCCCGACCTACGCCAGTGTCTTCGAGCACCACGGCTATACCGAGCTGGGCCGGCAGTTGAACGGCCTGCTACGCGAAGGCAAGCTCGACGCGATGGCGGCCGCCATCCCGGCAGCGCTGCTGGACAAGATCGCTATCGTTGATGCGCCCGGCAACATCGGCAAGCGCTTGCGCGAACGTTACGACGGCGTGCTGAAACGCGTCGCGCTCTACCGCTCGATGGGTGGCGACGGTGAGTTCAACCGCTGGCGCGAACTGATCGACGCCGTGCACGCCTGAGGGACGTATCAAAGGACGCGGGGACTACGGGACTTGGAGAATAACTTTTTGACAGAGGACTCTTCTGGCGGTTCGGGCTTCGAAGATCTATTGGTTCACTCCATTACTTATCGGATTGCGCTAGGCCCGGGCCAGGACCGCAAGGCGTTCACCTCACAGACGGTGGCGGCGGTAGTTCCAGGAGACGAAACAGATCGGCTGCGAAAGCAGTCGGGTTCTCGTTACCTGCTGGGGTGGCGAGCGAGGCACATGAAAGCGAGAAGTTGGAGCGCCCGTGCCGCACTATCACACGCCCGGCGGTTTCGACTGAGCGGTTATCGCTAACGACTCAGGGCCATGTACTCCGCCCGTGCGGGACAGCATGCGGCGGTGCAAATCGGCAATCCTGCCGATTTGTCATGGCCCGACTGGCGGCGCTGGTGCCGAATCCACGCGTCAACCTCACGCGTCACCACGGCGTCTTTTCGCCAAATCACAGGCTTCTTGAACAAGTGACGCCGGCGGTGCGTAGCCGACACCAGGCTGAGATCACCGACGAGCTGGCGCCCGCGCGTCACGTTTCGATGACATGGGCGCAACGGTTGAAGCGCGTGCTAGTGGGGATGTCCACTAGCCGCCTTGGAGACGGGCATTTTCATGCCGTTTGAGCGCCAGATAGTCATCGAGATCCATCTCGTGCAATTGGCGCGCGTACTGCTCGGTGCTGCGATACCAGTACTGTAGCCGCTTCTCAAGCTGCTCCTGCGGCGGAGCACCCAGGGCCGCCAGATAAGCCTCAATCGCCAAACAATATCGCATCGTATTGCGCTCGATGACGCCGCGTACTCCGCGAATGTAGATTGGTTCGCCAGCGGGCGTTCTTCCGGTAATTGTGAAACCCATTTTGTCCCGGCCCGTGGTCGCCAGGTAGCCATGCATCGCCAGGCGACCACTCATCCCAAAAGCGTAGGAGTATGTCAAGTGAATAAGCGTCCGCTCATTCACCGCAGGAATTGCTTCCACCTCGAAGTGATAATCGCGGGTACTCAACGGCCCCGACCCGGCCGTCAACTCAATCGAAAAATAGTTAGGGTCAAATGACCGACGGCGATACACGAATTGGATTTGGTAGGCATCTGCTAACGGCTGGTCGTATTTCTTTCCTAACCCGATACTCAGAGTAGTGCCCTCACTGCTTTCCGCCGCATCGCAATACTTGACGTTGAAATGCAGCAGTAACACGTCACACCAGTTCAACGACTCACTGAGCGCTTCGCTTACCGTCGCGAATGGGTAGTCAACGATCGAATAGACTTCGCCCTCGAGTTTCTCTGCACTGTCTCTCGATTCGAGATGAATTGCGCGTCGAAATTGATTGTCGTCGAATTCCACGCTCATAGACTTGACCTTTGAGCGCAGCAATTCCGCGGATTCGACCGGACCGATGGCGTATCCCGATACAGACACAAGACTGCCAACGATTGTGATCAGGATCGACCCAACATGTCGCAGACGGGCTAACACGCGCCGACAGCAGTGCGACCACTGGCAGAATAGTCGGCGCGCCTCTGATGACGGCATAGCCTCGACTTACAACCAACGCGCCCAAAGACGCGCGCCGACTTCCTTAAGACGCGCGAGGATGGGGCGCCTCTGCCAGGACTGAGGCGAAATTCGCCTCGAAGACGCGAGATCTTTCAGAAACATGACTGACATCTGCGATCCGAACTCCTGCCCTAATATGACGGCGTTAATTTCCTGGTTGTGGACAAAACTGCGCCAATCCAGATTGGTCGATCCAATTGTCGACCAAACACCATCAACCAACGCGGTTTTCGCGTGTAAGAATGCATCCTGACGCTCATATATCTTCACGCCCGCAATCAACAGTTCCGTATAAAAAGAGCGAGAAGCATAGAAAACCAATGCCGAATCAGTCGCGTGGGGCAGCAGCAATCGAACATCCACACCTCGCGCCACAGCACTCTTAAGAGCCAACAGCAACTGTGAATCGGGGACGAAGTACGCGTTGGTCAACAATACCTGCGTTTCCGCGCTATTGATGGCCGATAGTAAGGTGGCGTACATCTGACTGAAGGCCTCCTCTGGGGAACTGCCAATAGCGCGCACCACGTCAGTGCCTTTGCTGCTTAGTGTCGGGAAATACCGGTCATCCACCAAAGGAACGCCTTTTTGCTTATCCCATGTCGTCATAAATAATTTCTGGAATTCGGCAACGACCGGCCCTTCTAGCCTTACGTGAGTGTCTCTCCAGGTCTGAAGCGATTCAGTCGCTTTGGGCTTTCCGATCGAACCACTTGAGTAAACACTGCTGATATTTATTCCCCCGACGAATGCAATCTTGCCATCGACGACCAGCAGTTTCCGATGATCTCTCTGCTCAAGCGCCCACTCTTTTCGCGCGAGCATTGGATTGACGGGATTGAATTCAAGAACGTTCGCGCCGCTCGCTACAAGCGGAGCAAAGAATTCGTGCGGAGTATTGAAAGACCCGACGCTGTCGTAGACAAGATTAATCTGTACCCCCTGCTGTTGCTTATTGCACAACAGCGCCGAGAATCTTCGGCCAATCTCGTCGTCTTCGATGATGAAGGTCTCCAAATTCACGTCGTGCTCGGCATGTTCTATCGCCGAAAACATGGAATCGTAGGTGCTCGGGCCGTCCACGAGCAGTTCGATACGGTTCCCGACCACCAGTGGGCTCCCCACAATTTGGGACTCCAAGGCCAAGTGTTTGGAGAAAATATTCGTATCCGATCCATTCAGACTGAGGCGAGCTAGAATCGCTGCCGCTTGTTTCTCGTTAAGCGGGCCACTCGCATTGCCCAACAGCGCGGATTTGCTCGACTTCAAAGCCATATCCGGCACCATGGTCGGAACGATGGCAGGAACGAAAGTCGGGATGGAAGCGCAAGCTTGTATCGTTATCGCACAGACAGTCACTACCCATCGAACCCAGCGATAAGGGGCTGCTTGGTGGTCGGCCCCTTGGCCATGTCGTTCTTCTGTCGGAAATGTGGGCTCGCGCACAGATGGTGGGACCGACTTGTTTCCAACGGTGGGTCTTCCGAAAGCTACGGCGTCACTACTCGCCTGTCGCCAACGACAGTAATCGTGAAAGGTTCGAGTTTCGCGCAGCGATTTCAAACGGAGCTGTGGCTCAACTCGCCGACTGGCATGCCGGCAGCCTGCTCCTTCGGCTCTTGGCGACCACGGCGTGGGGTCCCTTTCGCCCAGCGGGTATTGCCAATTGCGTCCATACCAGCCCGTTGATGAATATCCCAGTCGGGATCAACCTCTTTTGGAGCGTTGTGAAGGTCACGCACGCGCTTGCTCCCCTGCACCAGCCCGCCAGCTCACACGTCGTGGTGGGCCTATTCACTGCAAAACGTAAAAGACGCCGTTCTAACTGAGCGCCTTTTTTAACCATTGCACACTGCCAAAAATGCCGCATTGCGCAAATTGCGCTGCCCTTCGCGACTCGCGTCGATTTCACGAGTTGCGCCTTGCTCCGACGGACAACTACACGATATTCGGTTCGCGTGGTGCGGACGTCCTAATATTGAGATCACGCCAGTAAGGCATGTGCCGATGAATTCGGACTTCATCCCACAATATCTACCGCACACGTGTTGATTGTCGGCTTCGCATATCAGCTTGCGTCCCGTTCTAAAGAACGATGTCGGCCTACTGCGTTCCCTTTACATGCATGCTGTTTTTGACGTTAGTAACTCCCTGCACGCCGCGCGCGAGTACCACAGCCTTGTCGATGTCCGCCTGCGACTCGACGAAACCACTCAGCTGTACCGATCCTTTGAAGGTCTCCACGTTTATTTCCGCTGACTTCAGAGCGGGTTCGTTGAACACAGAGGCTTTCACCTTTCCGGTGATAACACTGTCATCCACGTACTCTCCGGTCCCTTCTTGCTGGCGTGTCGACGCACAGCCAACAATCAGTGATATAAAAGTGCGCAGATTATTCTGTTTACGACGCTCGCAAGCTGCCGCGTGTTAGTTTCTGGATTGTTTCTCAATAGTCTCATTTTGGAACTCCTTCTAATTGCAGATTTTTCGGATCCCGGAGCGCGGGTCACATCTGATTCGCAGAGCGCCGCCTCGCCGGCTGCTCGGTGGTCGTATTTTCTGCTTTAGCCACCGTTCTATCTGTGCGATATCGGACAATTGATGTGCGGTTCTGAAAATCGCCGGTAACTTCAGGCGTGTGCGCACATAGCCTGTGTAAACTGGCAGAGTCGGTGTCGCCGGACCGGACTGTACCGCCCAGAGCTTGGCTACTTGGCTACGTTGGTCTATCGCCCTTGGTGCGGGATGGAACATCGGAAGGCGGTGACCCATCTTCTCGCACACCCTGTTGTACTCGGACTGCGTGGTCGGGGACAGCCGTTCGGCGATACCGCCACTTCGATCCGGCCCATTTTTCTCAAAGGCGAGCACATTGGCGTGAAAGCCAAACCTTTGGTCACATTGAAAGCGACTGGGTGTCAGAGCTTGCCTTTCGCCTGTCTGAACTTCGGACCTTGAAGCACAGGCAAGTCTACTGTGCTTCTTTGCGCTCAGGCTCAGTGCCCGCAGCGTGTCCCAGACCAGCCGATGCCGCCGTGCGTCGACAAATGGATAAAAAGCAAAAGGCAAGCTCTGACACCATGGCTATGCAGACACCGTAACTATGCAAGTTCGACGGACTGCTAGGGTTGCTTTTTTGTTGTTGGGCGCATCGGGGACAGCCATTGTTTGAATTCACATTCTCGTCACTACGGCCCCGTGCCAAGTACGGAATGGCAGCTTGTGCCGGACGGTTCCCGAAATTAGACTAAGTTGGACTAAGTCATAGAGAGTTGCCATGCAGGCGCATACGGTGAATATCTACGAAGCTAAAACCCTCTTGTCTCGTTTACTTCAAGAAGTTGCGGCCGGCGGGGAAGTCATTATCTCCAAAGCTGGCAAACCCATTGCCCGCCTGGTCCCGCTGGCAAGCAAGGAGCCCACCCATACTCAGATTTGGGGCGCTTAAAGGGCAGATCTGGATGGCGGACGATTTCGATGCGCCGCTTCCTGAGGAAGTCATCGCCGCCTTCGAAGGGCGTGCGTGAAACTGCTCCTCGACACCCAGATCTTTCTCTGGGTCCTCGACGACTCTGCAGGCTGAGTCAACGCGCGCGCACGGACGCGAGGCTGGCCTGACACCCGGCACAGTGTCGCTCGTGCCTGCGGATCAGAGAAGTCGATATTTCCCTGTCCGAACTCCCCGCTCGACGCCCGTCTAGTCCACCAAGACTGCAACACTACCGGCCAAGTTCAAGCCGTCGGCGGCTAAAGGGCTTGATGTACACTTCTAGCCAGATCTTCACTATTGAAATTCAGGATGATGGGACCCATTAGCAAAGTTCCGCCACCGCTAGCCAGCTGGCTGTCGGCCGTGGAAGCCGAAGCCGATTTTCGCGATGCCTCGCCGCGCGAGCACTATGAGGGCTTCGCTGCCTTATGCCAGCTAACGGAGGTGATCCTCGAACGCCATCCCGACCGCGCAGCGCGGTATGAAGAAACTGACCCGCTGCCCGCCGAGTCACGACGCCTAATCGCGCGCCTACGCCGCCGTGACTAATTTGAACGTTGTTGGCGCCGTACATGCGCTCACTGCGACGCTTGAAGATGCGGGCATTGAATATGCTATTAGCGGTGCAATTGCCCTAGCGTACTGGAGTGCGCCTAGAGCAACGCTGGACATCGACGTCGCACTCAATGTCCCTGCAAGCGCGCTACCGTTCTTGCTCGACACCTTGACCAATTCTGGCTATGAACTTCGCCATGATGCGCTTGAGGCTGCGCAACGCGGGGATTTTGTCGGTCGCATGGGCGGAATCCGTATCGATTTCTTTCTTCCCGTGTTGCCGATTTCGCTGGACGCGCTCAGTCGACGTGTCCAAGTACCGTTCGGAGACCGCGACATTTGGATCCTGTCTGCCGAGGATCTTATGGTATTCAAATTGATCTTTGGGCGGACTAAGGATTTTGCTGATATAGAACGATTGGTTGCCGCGCAGTGCGAAAAACTCGAGTGGAATTATCTGCAGCAGCAACTGGTACGTATTTTTGAGCCCGACGATTCGCGGTTCCTGAAGTACTTGGAACTACGCAAACTCGCGGGATGCTGAGCCGCACTAAATGCGTTTTTGACATGTAACGCGCATCGAGTTTTCTCACCGTAGCAATGGCGGTCTGACTTGGCTCCTAGCGTATGCGCTTGCGCGTCGCGGTGCGGGAAGTCACTTTGGCAGGCTGGGCATCGCGCTCGATAGGCGCGAGCAGCGCGGCCAGCGCGTCGGCATCGAAGTCGAGGCTGCGCGCGTTGCTCTGGCCGGCGTAGATGCCGGCCGCTAGCGCGCGTTT
>JANLSI010000507.1:0-3441 GCA_031362345.1 Pseudomonadota bacterium | reverse complement strand
GCACCTGAAACGTACCGCCGACTGGAACGTGCGGTGGCATGTTGTTCGCCATCGATCCCACGGTCGCAGCAGGCCGACTTGCTGGCCTTCACGCCGGCGCGTCGCGAAGACGGCGGCAGTGGTGCGATGTATGTTTTATTGCGCAGTCGTCGCGACGAAAGCTAAGCGCGAACGACGCTATCTCGAAAACGCCGCGCCCGCAGCGCGGCTGTTCATGCGAGATGCTCGATCAGACATACCGCGCTGGCGGCGATGCCTTCTCCTCGGCCGGTGAAACCCATCTTCTCGGTGGTCGTGCCCTTGACGTTGACGGCTTCGATGTCGAGGCCGGTATCGGCGGCGATGTTGGCACGCATGGTCTCGACATGGGCCGAGATGCGCGGCCGCTCGCAGATCGCGACCGCATCGATGTTGATGATGTTGTAGCCGGCATCGTCGAGTAATTCCTTCACCCGTCGCAACAAGACACGGCTGCTGACACCCTTGTAGAGGGGATCGGAATCGGGAAAGTGACGGCCGATGTCGCCCAGTGCGGCGGCGCCGAGCAGGGCGTCGCAGATCGCATGGAGGAGTACATCGCCGTCGGAATGGGCGGCGAGTCCTTGCTCAAAGGGGATCTCGACGCCACCCAGCACCACCAGTGTGCCGTCTTTGAAACGATGGGCGTCATAGCCCTGTCCGACTCTCATTGCGGTTCGCCTCCATGGGCAGCTTCGTCCTGGGCGGCCAGGATCAGGCCGGCCAGGGACAGGTCTTCGGGATGGGTGATCTTGAGATTGTCGGCATGTCCCGCCACCACGCGCGGCGTCAATCCTAGGCGTTCAATGGCCTGCGCCTCGTCGGTCACCATCACACCGCAGGCCAAGGCGGCCTCAATAGCGCGGGTCAAGGTACCGAGGCGAAACATCTGCGGCGTGAGTGCATGCCATAGCTGGCTACGATCGACCGTCGCGACGATCGCGCCGTCGGTATTGCAGCGCTTCAAGGTATCGCGCACTGGTACCGCGAGAATGCCACCGACCTCGTCGTCACCCAAGGTCGCGATCATGCGATCCAGATCGGCGCTGCGCACACAGGGCCGCGCGGCATCGTGCACCATCACCCAGTCCTCGGCGGCGGCGTCGAGCGCCAGGGCATGCAGTGCGGCGAGCACCGAGTGACAACGCTCGACACCGCCCAGCACCGCGCTGGCCTTCGCCGGCAGGCGCGGCCGCAGCGCTGCGAAATATTCATCGCCGACGCTGATCGCCACCACCACCTTGCGAATCAAGGCCTGTCCGGCCAGACGCCACAGGGTGTGTTCGAGAACGCTACGACCGGCAATGTCGAGATACTGTTTTGGTGTCGCTGAGCCCATGCGCTTGCCAGCGCCAGCGGCGGGTACCACCGCGTAGACCGCGCCGTTCATTCGACCGGTGCAGCCTTGCGCAGCGTCGGCGCAGGACCCGTCAGGCGGGCGGGTTGAGCTGGCGGCGCAAGCCTGGACTTGACTGCCGGGGCGGCAGCCTTGACCTGGGGTTTGACCGACATCGGCTGGTCCTGTGGCGCGGCCGGCGAGTCGAGGTCATCGCTCACCGCCGGTGAGTCCGGCGCAAGCGGATCGAGTGGTGGTTCGAGCGGCGGCTCCACACCCTGGCCGGCGGCGGCAGCGTGCTGCGGAATGTCGTGCTCGTGATTGGGATCAGTGATGCGGAAGAACACTTCACCGCGCTTGATCATGCCCATCTCACTGCGCGAACGTTCCTCAACGGCCTCCATCCCCTGTTTCAGATCTGTCACTTCCGCTGCTAGCGTACGATTGCGCTCTTTCAGACGCGCGATCTCATCGTTCTGTTCGGCCACCGACACCTTCAGTTTGTCGACGTCGTGTATGCCACCACGAGTGACCCACAGCGCGTACTGCAGGTACATCGTGAGTAGCACCAGGACCGCAATGACGAGTCGCACTTCGAGGCTAACTGCGCCTCAAGTTGTAGAACGCCTGACGGCCCGGATAGACCGCGCGCGCACCGAGCAGATGCTCGATCACCAGCAGGCGGTTGTATTTCGCGATACGGTCAGAGCGCGACATCGATCCGGTCTTGATCTGCCCGGTGCCGAAGGCCGTAGCGATATCGGCGATGGTCGAGTCCTCGGTTTCGCCGGAACGATGGGAGACTACCGCCGTGTAGTTCGCGCGTTTGGCGAGCTCGATGGCGGCAAAGGTCTCGGACAGGGTCCCTATCTGGTTGACCTTGATCAGTATCGAATTGGCGACCTTCTGATCGATGCCGCGCTGCAAGGTGGCGGTATCGGTCACGAATAGATCGTCACCCACCAGCTGCACATGGGCGCCTAGCGTTGCGGTCAGATGCTGCCAGCCCGCCCAGTCGTTCTGGTCCATGGCATCTTCGATAGTGATGATCGGGTAACGCTTGCACCAGTCGGCAAGCATGTCCGTCATCTCGGCCGCGTCCATACTGCGGCCCTCGGACTCAAGTTCGTAACGCCCGTTCTTGTAGTACTCCGAGCTGGCGCAATCGAGACCGAGCGCAATGTCATCGCCGAGTTTGTAGCCCGCCTTTGCAATCGCGCGCACGATCAATTGCAGCGCCGCCTCGTTGGAAGGCAGGTCGGGTGCGAAGCCGCCTTCGTCGCCAACCGCAGTGCTCAAGCCATCGGCATGCAACAGCGCCTTCAGTGCATGGAACACTTCCGCGCCATAGCGCAGTGCTTCACGAAACGTCGGCGCGCCGACTGGCAGGATCATGAACTCCTGCAGGTCGACACTATTGTTGGCATGGGCGCCGCCATTGATGACGTTCATCATCGGCACCGGCAACACGTATTCCGGGCTCTCGCGCAGTGCTTGGAACAGCGGCTTAGCGGCCGCCGCTGCGGCGGCATGGGCGGCCGCCATCGATACCGCGAGCATGGCATTGGCGCCGAGCTTGCCTTTGTTCGGCGTGCCGTCGAGTTCGATCATGGTGCGATCGATGCCGGCCTGATCGGCGACGGCATGGCCTTTGAGTGCCGTTGCGATCGGGCCATTGACGTTGGCCACCGCCTTGATCACGCCCTTGCCGAGGTAACGGTTCTTGTCGCCGTCGCGCAGTTCCAAGGCTTCACGCTCGCCGGTCGAGGCGCCGGACGGCACCGCCGCCACGCCGCGCGCACCGCTGGTGGTGATGACTTCGGCACGCACCGTCGGGTTACCGCGCGAGTCGATAATTTCGAGGGCTTCTATGCTGGCGATTGTGCTCATCGTTTTGATCGTTGCTTTAAATGGAATTCAGTAAGCGCGTTTGACAGCGCCATCGAGCGTTTTCAAGGTCTCAAGCAAGCCGCGCATCTCGGCCAGCGGCAGCGAATTCGGGCCATCGGACAGCGCACGCTCGGGGTCGGGGTGGGTTTCCATAAACACGCCAGCCACGCCCACCGCGACGGCGGCGCGCGCTAAGG
>JANLSI010000482.1:0-9790 GCA_031362345.1 Pseudomonadota bacterium | reverse complement strand
CGAACGAGCCGCCCCTCCGGGGGCGGTTCTTTTTGTGTTACGAGTTCCCCGCAACTTAGCCAAACGACGGCGCACAGTCTCGCGCGACGCGGCCGCGTGCTCGGTGCGATGAACGACCTCACCGGTGAGTCGCTCCAACGTGCGCGCCCTGCCGGCGGGTTCGAGCACGCGACAGCAACCAGCAACGCTTCTTCTTTGCCGCAGTGTTTGTGCTTGGCCGCGGCCCGTGGCTGCTCGGATAGCGCTGCCTCGAGCCCTTCTTCGACAAAACGTCGCTTGGTGCGATATACAGTCGAGGTGCCCACCGAGAGTGTCAATCGAAGCGGAGCTCGCCCAGGTTGACAAGCACTGGCAAGCCGGCGAGATCTCGGTCGCCCTAATCGCGTTGAAGAATGCCGTCGCGGCTAAGCTGGAGGAACCCAATATACGACGTCGTCTGGCCGAGATGTATCTGCGGCTAGGCAATCCCGCAGCTGCTCAGGCTGAAATAGAAAAGGCGACCAAATCCGGACTGGACGCGCGCAGTGCCGAAATTTTGAATATCCGCCTGGCACTGCTGCGCAACCAGGCCGGTGTCGCACTGGCCAAGTTCGAGACCGATGCCAGTGTCGTCTGTGATTCCGAGTTCAAAGCGCTGCACGCCGAAATACTCGGAGTGGCCGGCAAGCTGGGTCCAGCGCGGGCTTTGTTGGGTGACGCGCTAGCCGATCCCCAGCCCGATGCGGCAGCGTTTCAGGGCTTGGCCGGTATCCTCATCATGCGCGAGAGTTTCTCGACAAAGCGATCGCTGAAGACGGTGTCAATCGGAACAACTATATGCTCGATGCCGACCTGCGCGAGCGGGAAAAAGACATCGATGGCGCGCGGAAATCTTGGCACAAGGCCGGACAGCTGAATCCGTTCGTAATCTTTCCTGCATTGGCCGAAGTGCGGCTGAACCTCAGTCGACAGAAATTCGACGACGCCAAACAAGTCCTTGCCGGCCTTGAGAAGCGTGCAGACAAAGATCCGAGCGTTGCTTACTGCAGGGCTATGGTCGCCTAGGGCGCTGGGGACTTCGATATCGCCGAAGATGACTTCCGTCAGGTCTTAAGTTTTGCGCCCAGTCACCCTCGGGCTCAGCTCTGTCTGGGCTATCTGCTCTACCGCAAAGGCAGTCTGGAACAAGCCGAGAACTTCTTGAGCGTCTATCACCAACTGGTGCCCGACTTTGAGCCGGCACGAAAGCTGCTGGCGTCAATTTAACTGAAGCGCGCGAAACCCGATGAAGCCCTGAAGACTCTAGGTGAGCTTGGTGCGAACGCCGATGCGGAGGTGCTGGGGCTCCGGGCAATTGCCGTGTTTGCCAGCTGCAAAGCTGAAGCCGGCCTCCAGAGCCTGCAGGCCGCGGCGCAGCGTTTGCCTGAGGATGTGTGTGAGCCTCGAGAACGCGCTGGCGCTCGCCACCGCCAGGCTCGGCAAGGTCGACGACGCCATTTCCATGCTGGAGCCTGACGCGCCGCTCGATACGCCGCTGATCCAGACGGACACCACGCTGTTGTACCTTGATACAGGCCCAGGTTTTGCCTGGGTTGGGGCGGACAAAGGCGGCTCAGGGAGCTCACGAAAAGATCCTGGAGACAGAGCCCAAGTAGCTAGTTGCGTTGAACAATCTCGCGCCGCTGGAGTCAGGTCTGGGGTTGCCAGAGGCAGTGTCGCATGCCAAGGCCGCCTACGACCTCAATGCGGGGAATCAACACTGGCAGCTACTTATGGTTGGATTCAGTTCAAGGCGGGGAATACGGATGGCGCGTTGCACGTGATGAAATTTGCCGCCGACGGAGCGCCAGCGGACGGCGGCATTCAGTACCGCTACGCCACCGTATTGGTCAGTCCAGGCAACACCCGTGAAGCGGCGGCTGCGTTGCAGCGGGCATTGAGCGCCAGGGACTCCCCAGACTGTGCGGCTGCGAAACCGTTGTTGGGCGATCTCAAGCGTTGACCGCAAGGTCGCCCAAACCGATGGGCTCAGCCGCCGTCTTGCAGATGTTCCTGTGACAATTGGTGATGACCAACAGCTGCACGACCAGGTAGCCTCGATAATTTTGCTGGCCGGCCGATACGCTAGTCTCGACCAGCCTCTGTTCACGATTTATAAACTCTATTAGTATGTTCCAGTAAGATATTGACGTGTATGAATAATTGTCAGCAGTTCCATAGCCGTCGCAAAATTCATGGCGATGCAAGTGCGGGGGGTTTTCCGATGAAGCCATTGAGCAGAGTTTCGCGCCGCCTCGCGGCAGGGTTGGTTTTAGCGATGAGCTTGGCCGCGGGCGGCTGTGCGGTCCTAGACCATATGCCTTTTGTCGGTGGGCACGAGGATGCTCCGGTAGAGGGCAAAGCCTCCGACTACAACTACCTTATCGGCCCAGGCGATTCCCTGAACGTCTTTGTCTGGCGTAATCCCGAACTGTCCTCCGCGGTTGCCGTACGTCCCGACGGCAAGTTCACTACGCCGCTGGTCGAAGACTTGCCGGCGAGTGGCAAGACGACTTCGGCGCTGGCGCGCGAGATTGAAAAGAAACTCGGCGAATACATTCGCGACCCGCTGGTCACCGTGACCGTTGGCGGTTTCATCGGTGAGCCCTCGGAGCAGGTGCGTGTGGTAGGAGAGGCGGCCAAACCGCAGGCTATTCCTTATCGTAAGGACATGTCGGTACTCGACGTCATGATCTTGACCGGCGGCCTGACCGAGTTCGCAGCGGGCAATCGCGCGTCCATCGTGCGCACTGCGGGCGGTGAACATCAGCAGTACCGTGTCAGACTCGAAGATCTGCTGAAGGA
This sequence comes from Pseudomonadota bacterium, assembly GCA_031362345.1. GTDB lineage: Bacteria > Pseudomonadota > Gammaproteobacteria > JADJYF01. The sequence continues at coordinate 6,967 of JANLSI010000482.1, read as the reverse complement.
AGGCGACATCGACGCCAATGTGGCGATGCAGCCCGGCGACATTCTGATCATCCCCGAAGCGTGGTTCTGATGCCCGGCAGAAAGGATGCGGCGGACGCGATATGAACGAACAAATTCAATTAGCACGCCGCTATGTGCGGATGGTGTGGCCGTATCGCTGGGCAGCCTTGGCGCTGTCTACGGCAGTCTGCCTGAGCGGCTGGTTCTTCGCCCTCTATCAGCCGAACGTTTTCGAAGTAAAGGCGAAAATCTTCGTTGATACGCGCTCCATGCTGCGTCCCCTGCTGAAGGGCCTTGCGGTGGACAGTGAGTCGCTGTCCAGTTCCGCCGGTTTGATGAAGCGCACCTTGATGACCCGGCCCAATCTGGAGGAAGTAGCGCGTAAGGCCGACCTCGACCTGAAATCCAAGGGCGATCAGGAATTCGATCGGGTCGTGACCGGCCTCGCCGAAAGAATCAAACTCGAAGGCACCAGTCGCGACAATATCTACGAAATCGTATTCTCCGATACCAGTCCGCAACAAGCCAAGCGTGTCGTCGATGAGCTGCTGAATTCCTTCCTTGAGTCGGCCCTTGGCTCAAATCGCAAGGATACTGCGGTCACACAGAAGTTTCTCGACGAACAAATTAGTGAATACGAGACGCGCCTGTTGGCGGCCGAGCTGCGCTTAAAGGAATTTAAACAGAAGAACGTCGGCCATATGCCCAGTGAGGGCAGTTCCTACTTCAGTAACCTACAAGACGTGCGGGGCAGCCTGCAGAAGGCCGAACTGGAGCTGCAGGAAGCGCAGAAACGCAGCAGTACGCTGCACATGCAGCTCGAAGGCGAAGAGCCGGTGTTGGGGGTGATGGGCGATAATCAGGGCTTTCAGACGCCGCTCTCTTCGCAGTACGACGGCCGCATTGCCAAGATGCAGGACCAGATCGATCAACTCTTGGTACAGTTCACCGACAAGCATCCGGATGTCACGGCTCTGCGCCAACAGATCGCAGAGTTGGAACGACGTCGTGACGAAGAAATGAAAAATTTGGCCGCCGAGCAGGCCAGTGAGAGCGCCGCTGCAGGGCCGGAGATCTCGTCAGGCGACAGCGGTATCATGCAGGAAATCAAACTTGCGATGGCCGAGGCGGATGCCGAAGTGGCTGGTTTGACGGCACGGGTCGGCGCCTATCGGCGGCAGATCAGCGACCTCGAACGGGCTGTCGATACCATTCCTGAAATCGAAGCCGAGCTCAAACGACTCGATCGTGATTACGGCCTCAACAAGCAACAGTACGACGAGCTGCTGAGACGACGTGAGTCGGCACGGCTGTCGCAGGAAGTCGATCAACAAGCCGACGACGTTAAACTTAAGGTCATCGATCCGCCGCGCGTTCCAATACTTCCCATCGGACCGAACCGTGTACAGATAATGAGCACGGTGCTGGTCGCCGCATTGGGCGCCGGTGTCGGTCTCGCGTTCCTGTTATCGCAAATAAACCCGCGCTTCTATTCCGCCGACGAACTGAAAGAAATCACCCAGCTGCCGATCCTCGGTACGGTATCGCTGGTGTTCAGCGAGCGCCAGCGTACCGAGCGGCGCATGGAGCTGGTGGTGTTCGCAATGATGTTGCTTGGCTTGATGTCAATTTACGGTGGTCTCGTGACCCTGGAAGCGCTTCACTTCAATATGAACGCGCGCATTATGTCCCTGCTCGAGGCCAAAGCATGAGTTCTATAGAACGGGCAATGGACAAGATCGTGGCAGAGACTGGGCCGGCGCTTGCCAGTGAAATACCCGTTGTTTCGCTGCCAGCACCGCTCGCGCCGAGCGAGAGCCGGGAAGCGGCGCCCAGCACCCCGGCAAGCGTTGCCGATGTGCCACCGCCGCTCAGCCCGGCACCCGCTGCGAGTGTCAGCGCGGCCGTCGCGTCGAGCGCGCAGGAGCCGACCTTCAGCACCAAGAATTTCGTCAACATTGACTTCGCTCGACTGGCGGCGGGCGGATTTCTGACGCCCGACCAGCCGATGACTCGCCAGTCCGAGGAATATCAACACATCAAGCGTCGCGTGCTCGGCAATATGACGTCCGGCGCTTTGAATAATAATCGGCCGTCCAATCTGATCCTGATTACGAGCTCAGTGCCAGGTGAAGGCAAGACCTTCACTTCAGTCAATCTGGCCATCAGCCTCGCGATGGAAGTCGACCACACCATCCTGGTGGTAGACACCGACATGATGAAGCGCGATCTGAGCCGTGCCTTCGGTGTGGTCGATCGCAAAGGACTCTTTGACCTGCTCGCGTCGCCGGATCTGCGGCTTGAGGATCTTTTGGTGCGCACCAACCTGCGCAATCTGGTCATATTGCCGGTCGGCACTAAGCGCGACGGTAGCACCGAACTGTTGGCCAGCATGCGTATGCGTGAACTGGCCGATGAGATCGCCCGTCGCTATCACGACCGGGTCGTGTTGTTCGACTCGCCGCCGGTGCTGGCGACCACCACCGCTAGCGCGCTGGCGCCCTTGGTCGGGCAGGTCGTGCTGGTGGCGGAGGCTGGCAGCACCAAACACGAAACCATACGCGAAGCGCTGCAGCGACTTGATCGCGTCACCATCACCGGTGTCATATTGAACAAGGGCAAGCAGGCTGCCGCAGCGTCCTATGATTACTATGGTTCCTACTATTACCACTCCCGTTGAAGAAAATGAGTGGGGATCACTAGCGTGACGATGGCACGGCTCAAGACCAAACTGTGTTTCATTGCTGCGACCGGCCTGATATCGCTGGGACCGGCCGTCGAGGCCGGTGACTGGAAAGTCATCCCGCGCTTTTCGATTGAAGAGACCTACACCGATAACGTGCGTCTATCGGCCCAAAACCGCAGCGGTGACTTCATCACCACAGTTGCGCCGGGTGTCTCGGTGCGCGGCAAGAGCGCGCGAATCACCTCAAGCATTGATTTCAACCGTCAGGAGCGATTCTTCGCCGACCAGAGCCAGTTCGACGGTGGCAATAATCAATTGCAGGCGACGGTCGACAGCACGGTGGTAAAGAATTGGCTTTTTTTCGACGTCAACAGCCGCATGTCACAGCAGAGCATCGACAACCGTCTTAGTTTCAGTCGCGTCGACCGTGGCAACAACGGTAACTTGAGCGATGTGACATCCTATGAATTGTCGCCGCATATCACCCATACGTTCGGCTCGCTCGGTAGCATGGACTTGAGCTATGAGCGCCAGAGCATCAATCGCGCCGTCAGCAACAGCAGTGCGAGCAACGGCCCAAGCTTTTTTGACGGTGCCGCCAGTAGCAGTGACTCGGACGGTTTCGCGTTGGATTTGCGCAGCGGTTCGGCAACCGGACGCTTTCCCATTGGCCTCAACGCCTCATCCCGCGAAGCGGGGTTTGCAAGTGGTAGAGTCGAAAAGTTCAAGCGTGTTGGCGGCGACTTGTCCTATATCTGGAACTCCCAGTTCCGTTTTACGGGCCGTGGCGGCTATGACGACAATCAATTTGCCACCACCCGTAGCCTGAACTCCGGGGCGACCTGGAGCATCGGTGGCACCTGGACGCCGTCGCCGCGCACCAGCGTGATGGTGGACTGGGGCGATCATTTCTTCGGCAAAGCACTTAAGGTCAACGCCGATCATCGCCAGCGGCGCTGGTATTTCAGTTTCCGCTACGACAAGGACGTGCGGACAAGTAGCGACTACGAGCGTGCGCTGCAGCTCGTACCGCTGTTCGACATCAACGGCCAGCCGGTGTTCGACCCCAACGGACAAATCTTCGTGCCTATCGACTCGCCCGGCGCAATCACCGATGTCTTCATCGAAAAGAACTTGTCGATGCAAGTCACCTACAAGCTACGACGTAGCGAATTGCATCTGAGCTACTTCCAGGCCGAGCGCGAGCATCTGTCGACCTCGCGCAGCGATCGCAATCGCGGCCTCGGCTTCGAAATCGATCACACACTGCGACCGCGTTTGCGTGCCAGTTTGGCTGCGCAGTGGCGCGAGAACAAGGATTCGACCCTGACTTCGAGCGGCACCTTTTATTCGATCTTTCCGTCTCTCAACTACGAACTTAATCGCCACGCAACGGCGCGTCTGCGCTATGAGTACACGGTCAGCGATCACGGCAATCTGAGCGGCCTTGGTTTCGTCTTCGATCGTGAGCGCGCCACTTATCTTGAGAACGCGGTGACGGCATCGTTGATACTGCATCTATAAGGCCGGGTCATGTACGAAGCGCACTTCAAGCTGACCGGCAAGCCCTTCCAGCTGAATCCCGATCCCCATTTCTTCTATCGCAGTCAAGGCCACAAGCGCGCGCTGGCTTATATGCGCTACGGATTGCAGCAGGAGCAGGGCTTCATCGTCGTCACTGGCGACGTCGGCACTGGCAAGACCATGTTGGTCAACAATCTATTTCGCGAAATCGAAGAACAGGGTGTGGTCGCCGCCAAGATCGTTTCGACCAACGTCAAGGACCTCGACTTGTTGCGTCTCATCGCCGCCGAGTTCGACATGCCCTTCGAGCGCGCCTCCAAGGCCCGTCTGCTGCACGAACTTGAGGCCTACTTCAAAGCCTGTCGCGAAGATGGCAAGCGCGTGCTGCTAGTGATGGACGAGGCGCAAAATCTGCCGCGCTCGGCGCTGGAAGAGTTACGTATGTTGTCGAACTTCGATCACAACGGGGTGCCGCTGGTGCAGAGCTTTCTGCTCGGTCAGCGTGAATTCCGCGGCATACTGCGTGCGCCTGGTTTGGAGCAGCTGCGCCAACGTGTGATCGCCGCCTATCATCTCAAACCGCTGTCGGCCCTCGAGATCAAGTTTTATATCGAGCATCGTATGCGCCGCGTCGGTTGGGCCAACGATCCGATCATCGAGGAAGCGGTCTACCAGCGCATCTATGAAGTCACCGGCGGCGTGCCGCGGCGAATTAACACCCTGTTCGACCGCACTCTTCTGAATTGCTATCTCGACGACGGACACGTGATCAATGGCCAGCTACTGGACGCCGTGTGCGAGGAAATCGCCAGTGAAGATGCTGGCGATGATGAGATAGAGGTGCGCCCCGAAGGCGGCGAGCGTCGACCGCTGGCGGCGCCGCCGCGCACTGCGGCCGCCGATCGCAGTGTCGAGATTCTGGAACTTGAGAGCCGTCTGGCGAACATGCAGCATGTTATCGAGGACCTCACCGCCAAGCTGGCGCCCATGCCTAGCTCATTCACCGAGTTATCGCCGCTCGATACCACCATGACCCGCATCGAAGGCACACGTTTTCCACTGTGGACCACCACTTTTCTGTCGATACTGGTGGTCGTCGCGCTGGTGTCGCTAGCGGTGGGGTATTGGATGATTGCGGGTCACTGACAAGCGGCCCCTAAGATCGGCAGTATCGAGCAGAGTCGATAGCCAGGGCACAAGCCCAGGTGCTGCACGCAGTCTGCGGTGAGACGAGGAATAGCGAGAATTACCCATAGCATGCATGCCATGAGTGCCCAATCAGTCGTCAATGCCATGTCCGTCGATGTCGAGGAATATTTTCAGGTCTCGGCTTTTGAAGGGATCATCTCGGCCACGCAATGGGCGTCCTGGCCCTCGCGGGTGGAGTTCGCCACCGAACGTCTGCTTGAGGTCTTCGCCAGTGCCGGTGTGCGCACCACCTTTTTCACATTGGGCTGGATAGCCGAGCGCCATCCGCAGTTGTTGCGTCGGATGGTTGATGAGGGGCACGAAGTGGCTTGTCACGGCTACAACCACACCCGTGCCACCACGCAGACGCGCGATGAATTTCGCGCCGATGTCCTGCGCAGCAAACGCTTGCTGGAGGACGTGATTGGCGTGCCGGTATATGGTTATCGCGCCGCCAGCTTTTCCATCGATTATTCCAATCTGTGGGCATTCCCCGAACTGGAAACGGCGGGTTTCACCTACAGCTCCAGCATCTACCCGGTACGCCACGATCTCTATGGCGCGCCACATGCGCCGCGTACGCCCTTTCGTCCACCGGGCACTGCGCAGCTAACCGAGATTCCGGTCTCGACGGTGCGTATCGGTGGCCGCAATCTGCCGGCCGGTGGCGGTGGCTTCTTTCGTCTGCTGCCCTATGTCGTTTCACGCAGCCTGATCCGTAGAGTCAATGTAAGCGACCACGCCGCCGCTAACATGTACTTCCACCCATGGGAATTCGATCCGCAACAGCCGCGGCCGTCGGGAGTAGGTTTGAAGACACGCGTTCGGCATTACCTCAATCAAGAGCGCACACTAGCCCGCATGCAGCGTCTGCTCACGGATTTTGCCTGGGCGCCCTTTTGCGAAGTTTATCGCGACGTGGTGGGCGGCAAATGCCCGCTACAGGTCGGGAGTGACAGTTTTGCGCGTCCGTGAATTTGATGACAGCCTGGCCGCCGCTTGGGACGCTTTCGTCATGGCGCACCCAGCCGGCACGTTTTTTCACCTCAGTGGTTGGCGCCGCGTGTTGCAGGACGCGCTTGGCCATCGCACCCATTACCTGGTGGCGGAGCAGGACGGTACGGTGTGTGGTGTGCTGCCCTTGGTCCACACTAAAAGTCTGTTGTTTGGCAATAATCTGAGTTCACTGGCCTTCAGTGCCCATGCCGGCCCGCTGGCCAGCGCGCCTGAGGCGCTTGCGCAACTTTACGCGGCTGCCAGCCGGCGCGCGCAGGAACTCGCGGTTGGCGCGATCGAGTACCGGCTGCCGGCGTCGAGTGGCTTGCCGCGCGTCACCAAGCACCTGTATGAAACCTTCAGTAAACCGATTCATGCCGATGCCGACGCTAACATGCAGGCGATCCGCAGCAAGCAGCGCAACGTGATCCGCAAGGGCATCAAAAATGGCTTGCGCGGCCGGCTCGGCGATCTGCCAACTTTTTACGCGGTGTACGCAGAAAGCGTGCGCAATCTCGGCACGCCGGTATTTCCTCGCGCGTTGTTCGACGCCATCGCGGCGACCTTCGGCGA
>JANLSI010000458.1:0-1852 GCA_031362345.1 Pseudomonadota bacterium | reverse complement strand
ATGCCCTGGCCGAATTTGTAATCCTTCCCGACCTGGGCGGCACCGGCCTGCGCCGCGCGCAGATGGGTCGCGGCGACATCAAAATCGCAGGCGACAGAAATCGGCACCGCACCGTCGGCCACACCCCAGTGGATCGAGCTTTCTGAAAAACTGAAGGGCTGGAAGATCGGCGGATGCGGTTTCTGAAAAGTCTCAGGCACCGTACCGATGGCCGTCAGGTAGCCACGTTCGTCGACACCTTCGCCGAATTCACGGGTCACATTGTGCGCTGTCCAAAACGTATTGGGCGTCGGGATCTGCCAATGTTTGCCGTGGTGGCTGAAGGTCGGATTGGTCCAGGCTTTGATGATGATTTCCCAATGTTCCTCGTAGAGTTCTTTCTTGAGCTTCTCGTAGGCCGCTGGATCGGAATCGCTGTCGGCCAGGCCCCGATAGTGCTGGCCCAGCACGTTCACCCAGCGCGGCTGGTAGCCGCGTGCGAAGCCGGCGAAAGCGCGGCCCTGGGTGGCTTGGTCGAGTATCGCGATGTCTTCAGCGATGCGCAGCGGATTGTGGGAGGGCAGCACCAGACCAAGCTGGCCGACCTTGAGGTTTTTGGTTTGCATGCCTAAGAACATGTCGAGCATGATCGGATTGGTCGAGACTTCCTCGCCTTCGACGTGGAAATGGTGTTCAGTGAAGCCGACGCCGAAATAACCGTGCTCGTCCATGAACTGCGCCTGCTCAGCCAGATTGCGCAGCATCTTTTGATAGAGATCAGTACGCCGTCCGGCCATGCGCTGATTGATCTCCGCTCGATTGCCGATGACCGGCAGATAGAATGTTCCGATTTGCACGTCGTGCTCCCCGTTTAGTGTGAATGCGAGGCACGATTGTCAGATTTTGGATGTAGCGCGTCCACCGGCGGGCGGACTAGCGATGGGGATTCCCGCTAGGTCCGACTTCAGTCGGACCCTGACGTCGGCAAGCGCGAGCGGGGTTCGGCGACCGACCCAGGAACCGGCGACAGTCGAATGGACCACTCGTACGCTCGTCACCTTGTTCGATTTCCCCTGCGCTGATCAGCGCAGGTTGACGCGCTGCTCGATACCGATCTGGCGGGCCACCCGATCCGCGCTGGAGATAAGCGAGTAATGTGCTATCTGTCGGGTAGGCGCGACGAAACGGCTATCGAGTCGCCGGATCAGTTCATCGTCGACCGGGCACGCCCGCGTAATGAAGTTGACTCTCTCGCACACAGGAAGCTTGTCATGCAGCACTCAGCCGGCGCCGATCCTTTGCGCGGCACGCCCATCGTGCCCTTTGATTCTTACCAGACCCTGACGCTGGCGCGCGACCCAAACAATCCGCGCATCGCGCGCATCACATTCAATCGCCCGGCACGTCTGAACGCCATAAGTTTCGACACGCCGGGCGAGATCCGCGCGGCGGTGGACGCGGCAAATCGCTGCGACGAGATCCACGTGATCGTGTTGCAGGGCGCCGGACCGGCCTTCTGCGCGGGCTACGACATTGGTCTCTTCGGGGAAGGAAGCGAAGAGCATCCGTGTAAACAGGAAGCCCAGCCGTGGGACCCAATGCTCGACTACCGCACCATGCGTCGCTACACCGACGACTTCATGTCGCTCTGGCATTCTGCCAAACCGACTATCGCGCGCGTGCACAAATACGCGATCGCTGGTGGCTCGGACATCGCGCTGTGCTGCGATCTGGTGGTGATGGAGGACGAAGCACGCATCGGCTATATGCCGACCCGCGTGTGGGGTTGTCCTAGCACCGCCCATTGGACCTACCGCCTGGGCCCGGAGCGCGCCAAACGGTTATTACTGACCGGCGATCTGATCGACGGGCG
>JANLSI010000438.1:0-2269 GCA_031362345.1 Pseudomonadota bacterium | reverse complement strand
GATCAGGTCATCGGCCTGCTGGCGTTCCTCGGCACTCGCGGCCAGATGGGTCAGGTCGACCTGCAATGCGCCCCATAACGCCAGCGCCCGTGCGCCTTCGTTGAAAGCGCGCCCATTCATCAGCATGCGCCGCACGTCGGCGTGGACAATGATGGGGTCGGCCTTGGCCTCGGCCTGCTTGGGCCCCGACAAGGCGCGGCCTTGGATGCGATCGCGGGCATAGTGGGCGGCGTTCTGACAGGCAACCTCGGAGATCGCCAACCCCTGCACACCGACACCCAGCCGCGCGGTGTTCATCATGATGAACATTGCACGCATGCCCTTTTCTTTCTCGCCGATCAGATAAGCCGTCGCGCCGTCGTAGTTCAGTACGCAGGTGGCGTTGCCGTGGATACCCATCTTCTCTTCAATAGAGCCGCAGGTGACGGCATTGCGCGCGGCGGGCGCACCGTCGGCGTTCAACAGAAATTTGGGCACGATGAACAGCGAAATGCCGCGCACACTGTCCGGCGCGTCGGTCATCTTGGCCAGCACCAGGTGAATGATGTTCTCACTCAGGTCGTGCTCACCGGCGGAGATGAAGATCTTGGTGCCGGTGATGCGATAACTGCCGTCGGCCTGGGGCTCGGCGCGGGTGCGCAGCAGACCGAGATCGGTGCCGCAATGGGATTCGGTCAGATTCATGGTGCCAGTCCACACCCCTGCGGCCATTTTCGGCAGATAGGTCTGCTGCTGCGCAGGGGATCCGACCGCGCGGATCGCGGCCATCGCGCCCAAGGTCAGGCCGGGATACATGGCGAAGGCCATGTTGGAGGAAATCATATATTCCTCGAAAGCGTTGGCGATCACATGGGGCAGGCCCTGGCCGCCGAATTCGGTGGCCACCGCGAGGCCCATCCAGCCGCCGGCGCAGAACTGCGCATAGGCGGCTTTGAAACCGGGCGGTGCACTCACGCTGCCATCGGCGTGGCGCGTGCAGCCGACTTCATCGCCTACCTGATTCAAGGGTTGCAACACTTGTTCGACGAACTTCGCGCCTTCCTCAAGGATGGCCGCAATCAGATCCGGGGTGGCATCGGCGAAACCCGGCAAATGGGCGTAGTCGGCGATGCGGATGACGTCATTCAGAACGAATTGCGTGTCGGCGACGGGCGCCTTGTAGCTCGGCATGAATGCTTCCTCAGGTGGACAGGGCCGCGCGGTGCCGGCGGCAGCCATTCTGGCATTGTCACGCTAGGGCGTTAAGCGCTCGCCACTGGCGCGACTTCACCTGGGCCGTGCTTCGGCCGTATAGTCCGGTCACTGCAAAAAACAAACCGGGGAGACACCATGGCCAGTCCGCAAGCCGCCGCCATCGATAAGTTGTTCGATAGTTTCGTCGCCGCACTCGGCGCCAATCCACAAATGGGCCTCGACGAATTGCGCGACATGCTCGAGAAATGCGGCGACCTCGCCGCCGACCCGGGCGGCGTCGATTATCTGGAAGCCGACGCCCAGGGCACGCCCTGCCTGTGGGCAGTGCCGAAGGGCGCCAGCCCGGATCGCGTGCTGCTGTGTCTGCATGGCGGTGGGTGCGTGACCGGCTCGCGCTTTTCCCACCGCAAGCTGTTCGCCCATATCGCCAAGGCGGTCGGCGCTCGCGCGTTGATCGTCGATTACGCACGCGCCCCTGAGCAGCAGCACCCCGCGCAGGTCAACGAATGCGTGAAGGTTTATGAATGGCTGCTCGCGCAGGGCATCAAGCCGGCCCATATCGCAAGCGTCGGCGACTCGGCCGGTGGCAACCTGTGTACCACCCTGGTGCTAGCCGCCAAGGCCCGTGGCCTGCCCCTGCCAGCGGCGGTCATGCCCCTCTCACCGTGGTACGACATGGAGGCGACCGCGCCGTCCTTCGAGACCAACGCCAAGGTCGAGCGTCTGATCTCGAAAGAAATGTCGCTCAACATGGCGCAGATGTTCTTAGGCAGTTCGTCGCCGCGCGACCCGCTGGCGAATCCGCTGTTCGCTGATTTCGCTGGCTATCCGCCGACCTATATCCAGGTCGGTGGCTACGAGGTCATCATCGATGACGCGCTACGGGTAACCGCGCGGGCCAAGGCGGCGGGTGTCGAGGTCCACTGCGAGGTGTTCCCGGAGATGCAGCACGTCTTCCAGTTCATGGAGAGCTGGAAAACAAAATCAAACGCGCGGTAATCATGGCGGAAGGCAATTTAATTAGCGTCGAAGATCTCGATCTGGTGATGACCGATGCACCGCCTGCAGATACATT
>JANLSI010000410.1:0-4181 GCA_031362345.1 Pseudomonadota bacterium | reverse complement strand
GAGCAGGATAAAGCGTGGTTCGGTGGCCAGCGCCCGGGCAATCTCCACCCGCCGGCGCTCACCACCCGACAGCGACATACCCAGATTCTGGCGGATCTGGTCAATGTGGAATTCCTGCAGCAGAGCGTCCAGCCGGCGCTGGCGCTGGTGCTGGTTCAGATCGGCAATGATCTCCAGTACGCCCATGATGTTCTGCTCGACCGTCAGCTTGCGAAACACCGACGCTTCCTGGGGCAGATAGCCCAGACCCTTGCGCGCCCGTACGTCCATCGGCAGACGGGTCAGGTCCTCGGCGTCGAGGTGGATGGAGCCCCCCTCGCTCGGGATCAGGCCTACGATCATATAGAAGCTGGTGGTCTTGCCGGCGCCGTTCGGGCCGAGCAGGCCGATGACCTCGCCGCTGTGCACCGACAGGCTGACGTCCTTCACCACCCTGCGCGAACGGTAGGTCTTGGCCAGATGGCGGACTGCGAGCACGCTCATGGGGCGAGATCCGTCAGGCACAGTAGGAACATTGGCCGGGGTCACGGGCTACGCAGGTTCGCGGTCGTCGAGCAGGCGTTCAGGGGGTGGCGGCGGCCGGTTTGGCCTCGGAACTTATTTCGAGCTTGGCCGCCGGCGTGGCCTTGCCCGGCGCGGCATCGGCCGCTTTCTTCTTGGGCGGGATGATGATGCGCACCCGCCCACTGCCATCCTTGGGATAGTGGTCCTTATCGGCCTTATCGGCGCGTGCCGAGCGCGCCGTGATGATGCTCTTCTTGGTGTCGTAATTGATGCGGTGACCTTCAAACAAACGCTCACCCTGGGTCACGCGCGCTTTTTCGATGAGATTCAAAAGACTCTGCTCGGCGTGATATTCGATCTGCAAAGCTTGGCCGTGCACGTCGTCGTCGTGATCTGGGGTCTGCTTGAAGGTCGCCGGACGGCCTTCGAGGTAGACGTCCTTGAGATCTTTGTCCGCCGTGAAATTGACTCGCAAGCGGTCGCCGGTCATGTGCATGGAGCCTTGGTCGACCACCACGTTGCCGACATAAACCGTGGTGTGTTCCTCGTCGTCGAGTTCGGCGAAGTCAGCCTCGATCTGCACTGGCTGCTGGGGATCGGTCGAGAGCGCCGGGCACGGCGCAGCGATCGCCGCCAGCACCAGCAGCAACGCGCTCTCAACTTTGCGGCTTGACGACTTCATGTCTGGCTCTTACTTGATTCAATAATTCGAGACGCTCATGGGCGAAATTGGCGCGCATGCCGATGGAGTGGGCCACCGTCCCGGGCGCGATGATGGTGGTCGGGTCAGCGGACTCCGCATATTGTTCCTTCGGCAAGACCCGCAGTTCCGAAGTCAAGACCTGATAAATACGCTTGCCCGCCTTGTCCTGACGCCAGATCTCGACCGGGCCATGGAGCAGCACGACTTCGTTACCCGCACTCACCCAGCCGCGCTCGGCGACGACATGCCATGGCTCGGGCGTGCCATTGTAAATCTCCAGATGCGGGCTGGCCAATTCCGTGGAATCGTCGTCCGGGAAATGTTCCAGGCGCTCAGCGCGTAATACGTTGGCGATTTCGCCCAGCGGGCCCAGCGTACGACGGGTCATCTTGTCGATGTAGTAATCCGGCTCGTGCAGGCGCCGCGCGACGGCATTGCGCTCCTCAAGTTCGAGCCGATGCAACATCCAGAAGCTGGCGACGCTGAGCAGCAGCACACCGAGTGCGGTCAGCCAGGCGTTCATGGCGTTGCGCCGGCCGCAGCCCGCCTATGAGTTGTGGCCCGCTCAGCGCCCTGCGGCCGCTCGGCTTCGCCGCCACGCACTAGACGACCCGCGCCCTCAGCAGATCGTGCATGTTCAACACGCCTATCAGGCGTTGGCCCTCGGCCACCACCAGCAGCGCGTTGATTTTGTGCTCTTGCATGAGCGCCAAGGCCTCGGCCGCCAGTAGGTCACGACCCGTCGTCTTGCAGTTGCGCGTCATGACGTCCGTCATCCGCGCCGAGCGGATATCGTGATTGCGCTCGAACACCCGACGCAGATCGCCATCGGTAAAGACCCCCACCAGTCGCCCGTCATCATCGACCACCGCCGTCAGCCCGAGACCGGAACGAGTCATTTCAACCACCGCGTCAGCCACCGGCGCGTCGGGACGCACGGTGGGCATCGCCGCGCCGGAATGCATGAGGTCGTCGATTTTGAGCAGGCGCCGGCCCAGCGCACCGCCGGGATGGGCGCGGGCGAAATCCCGCGCGGTGAAGCCGCGTACCTGAAGCATCGCGATGGCCAGCGCGTCGCCCATCGCCAGCGCGGCGGTGGTGCTCGAAGTGGGCGCGAGACCGAGCGGGCAAGCTTCCTCACGGACGTCGACCAGAATATGCACTGAAGCACTGGTCGCCAAGGTCGATTGCGCATTGCCGGTGATGCCGACCAGCGGCACACCCAGCCGCTTGATCATGGGAATGAGCGTAGTCAGTTCCTCGGTCTCGCCGGAATTGGACAGCGCCAGCACAACATCGCTCGCGGTAATCATGCCCATGTCTCCATGACAGGCCTCGCCGGCATGGACAAAGAAGGCCGGCGTCCCGGTGCTGGCCAGGGTCGCGGCAATCTTGCCGCCGATATGACCCGATTTGCCCATGCCGAGCACCACCACGCGCCCTGTGCAATTGAGCATCGCGCGCACAGCCGCGACAAAGCTCTCATCGACACGCTCGACCAGGTCGGCCACCGCGCGCGACTCAATTTCGAGTACCGCGCGTCCCATTTCGACGAGCGCAGCGTTATCCGGTTCGCGGTTGTTCAGTAGATTTTCGCTCACGTTGCTCATGACAGCCGGGCGCGCGGCTTCGTTCCGAACGGGTGGGGATTGCGCGGGCGTCGGCGCACGGGCTCGATCGAAGCGCGACTTCTGCACCGCCCGGATAATGCCAGATCAAGCCCACTTACGACATCCGTGGCGGGTGCACGCCACTCTATAATCGGGCCTAACTTGGATCACGGAAGCCATGCTTTGAAAGCCATGATACTCGCCGCTGGTCGCGGCCAGCGTCTCGCGCCCTTGACCGACACGCTGCCCAAGCCACTAGTCGAAGTCGGCGGCACGACGCTCATTGAACGACACCTGGCGCGACTTGCGACGGCGGGTATCCGCGACATCGTGATCAATGTCTCCCATCTCGGCCCGTTGATCGAAGCGCGCCTCGGCGACGGTCGCGCCCAGGGCGTGCGCATCGCCTATTCGCGCGAACCCGATGGACCACTGGAAACCGGTGGCGGCATCGTGCGCGCCCTGCCACTACTGGGCGACGCACCCTTCCTGGTGGTCAACGCCGATGTCTGGACCGACTTCGCGTTTCACTTCGGGTCGACAGCGGTCGAACCCGCGCACCTCGTCCTGATCGAGAACCCCCCTCATCACCCGGCCGGCGATTTTAGTCTGAGCGGTGACCGGGTCGTGCGCGGCGCGCCCCGTCCCTACACCTATGCCGGCATCGGCGTGTTCGCGCCCAGCCTGTTTCGCGGTCGGGACACAGGCTGTTTTCCCCTCGCGCCCCTGCTGTTCGAGCTCGCCGCAGCGGGTCGTTTGAGCGGTGAAATCCACCACGGGCGATGGTTTGACATCGGCACCGCAGAGCGTCTGGAAACCGCTCGCATGGCCGTCGCCCAGGGCTGAGCGACTCATCGATACCTACCCGTTCAGGGGGTAACAAAGTTGACGGGCTGGGTTGAAGCCGCCAAGATGCACCGGCGCTAACAATAAAAACCCCCACGGCCGGCCCCGCGAACGCGGACCCCACGCCCGACGAAGCGCAGCTGTTTCCACACGAAATCGCGAACAATGCACTATCGCTCCCGTATGCATTGTCGGTGGGCCGCATGGCACCGGCATCGACTATTCATCGCCGTCGCACTGACGCTGGCGGTGTTCTATGGCGCCACCGCCAGCGCCGGTTCCGGCAGTAGCAACGCTCCTCCTCCCGTCCTCCGCGTTCTCAAACTCAAGCAACAAGAAATCAATCTTCCGCACCGCGATAGCGCCGGCGAGTTCGGCATGCTCGCCGACTTCGCGCGCCGCCGTGGTATGAACATTCAGTGGATCGAGGCCGACCGACCCGATGAGCTCTACCGCCGGCTGCGCCGTGGTGAGGGCGACCTGATCGCCACCGACCTGCCGCCCGAGCAAAGTAGTGA
>JANLSI010000391.1:0-5680 GCA_031362345.1 Pseudomonadota bacterium | reverse complement strand
AAAAGTGTTGCCGGGAGGCGTCAATTCACCGGTACGTGCCTTCAACGGCGTGGGCGGCACGCCGCTTTATTTCGTCAGCGGCGAGGGCGCATGGCTGACCGATGCAGACGGCCAACGCTACGTTGATTACATCGGCAGTTGGGGCCCGGCCATCGTCGGTCACGCCCATCCCCAGGTGCTGGCCGCCGTCGGCGCGCAACTCGCGAAAGGGCTGGGCTTCGGTGCGCCGAACGAACTCGAAACCGCACTTGCTGAGCGCATCGTCGCGGCGCTGCCAAGCGCGGAGAAAGTACGCATGGTCAGCTCCGGCACGGAAGCGGCAATGACCGCCATCCGCCTCGCGCGCGGCATTACCGGCCGCGAGCGCATCGTGAAATTCGAGGGCTGTTATCACGGCCATGCCGATTCCCTGCTGGTGAAGGCTGGCTCGGGAGCCCTCACGCTCGGCGTGCCCACCTCGCCCGGCGTGCCGGCGGCTCTCGCTGAGTTAACCACCACTCTCAACTACAACGACAGCGCACAGGTCAAACAGGCGTTTGACGACTTCGGCGACACCATCGCCGCCGTCATCGTCGAACCCGTGGCCGGCAATATGAACTGCATTCCACCTGTTCCTGGCTTTCTCGAAACACTACGCGATGTGACTACGCGCCATGGCACTCTCCTCATCTTCGACGAAGTGATGACTGGTTTTCGCGTACATGCGGGTGGCGCACAGTCGCTGTATGGCATCCGCCCCGATCTGACCGTACTCGGCAAAATCATCGGTGGCGGTCTGCCAGTCGGCGCCGTGGCGGGACCGGCACAGCACATGGATAAGCTCGCGCCACTCGGCCCGGTCTACCAGGCGGGTACCCTGTCCGGCAATCCGCTCGCCATGGCCTGCGGCCTCGCCACGCTCGAACTGATTTCGCAGCCGGGCTTTCACGACCAGCTCGCGGCCCAGACCAAAAAGCTGTGCCTAGGCATCGAAGCGCGCGCGCGCAGCGCCGGCGTGGCGCTGGTCACCAATCACGTCGGCGGCATGTTCGGCTTGTTCTTCAGCGAACGCCCGGTCGACAGCTTCGCGCGGGTGATGGCCTGCGATGTCGAGCGCTTCAAGCGTTTTTTCCACGCCATGCTGGCGCAGGGTGTGAATCTCGCACCCTCGGCTTTTGAAGCGGGATTCGTTTCTGCGGCCCATGGCGACGCCGAGATCGCCCACACGCTTGAGGCAGTAAGCGCCGCCCTCGCCGCCTCCGGCACGCCATGAAGAAACCACTAGTAAGGTTCCTGCTGCTCGGCGTTTTGGCCGTGCTCTGGCAGGGCACCGCGCGCGCCGATCAACACCATGCGGCGCTGCCTACATTGTTGGCTCAACTACACGATACGCCGAACAGCGCCGCAGCCCACGCGCTCGAACAACAGATCTGGGCGCTGTGGTTCGAGGCCCCCTCGGCGCAGGCCACCAGTCTGTTCGAACAAGGGCGCAAATTTGCAGAGTCCGGCGCCTTGCAAGAGTCGCTCGCGAGCTTCGAACGGCTAGTGAAGGAATATCCGGATTTCGCCGAAGCGTGGAATCAGCGCGCCATCGTGCGCTTTCTCATGGATGACGTTGACGGTGCACTGGCGGATGTCGAAAAGACTTTGGCGCTGGAGCCACGGCATTTTGGTGCACTGACCGGTCGTGCCCAATGTCACCTGCGCCGGCAAAAGCCGCGCGCGGCACTCGCGGCCTTTGAAGCCGCACTGGCTATCGATCCGTGGTTGGCGGGTGTCCCCCGACAGGTGGAGCTGCTGCGTGTCCATCTCGGCGCGCAACAAACGCCGATCTGAGCTTACAGCTGTTCGGCCGTGAACAAGCCGACGCGCAGATTAGAGCCGGAATAGATCTGCTTGCCATCGACCTCCATGCTTGCATCGGCAATACCCATCACCAAGCCCCGTGCGACGACGCGCCGGACATCGACGGTATAACGCACCACCCGCTTATCCGGTGTGACTTGACCACTGAAGTGGATATCGGCGGCACCCAGCGCGCGACCGCGCCCAAGACCGCCTCTCCAGGCCAGAAAGAAACCCACCATTTGCCACATTGCATCCAGGCCAAGACAGCCCGGCATCACCGGGTCGTTATCGAAGTGGCATTGGAAGAACCATAAGTCTGGACGGATATCGAGTTCGGCGATCATGACGCCACGCTCGTACTTGCCGCTGGTGTCGTCAATATGCGTGATGCGATCGAACATCAGCATCGGCGGCAGCGGCAGCTGCGCATTACCGGGTCCGAACAACCGACCATGGCCGCAGCCGATCAATTCGTCGTAGCTATAGCTTGATTGCTGGCGCCCGGCGACGATGATAGGCGCGTCGGCATTGATGGGTGTGCTGCTTTTGGACATAAAAATGGAGCGCAGGGAGGACGCCGCAGTATAGCCAATGCCCGCACTGCTCGCGAGAGCGCCGCGCTCATCCGAATTCGATTTCGACGTGGGCGCAGGTACCCTCGCCGGACGATTCGAAAGACAGCCGACCGTGATAAATGTCTTCGACCATATCGCGCACGATCGCAAGCCCGATGCCATGACCTTCCACCGACTGATCGAGGCGCGTACCACGCTCGACGAGAAGTTCGAGTTGACCCTCGGGAATGCCGGGGCCATCGTCGACAATTTCCAGTTCCAGGCGCGGCGCGCCGTTGGCCGATGTGGCGTGACTGGCCTTCACGGCGACGCACTTGCGTGCCCACTTGCAAGCGTTATCCGCGAGGTTACCGATGATCTCCATGAGATCGCCTTCGTCACCGAAGAACACCGCCTGCGCATCCAGTTCTGCAAGCAGCTCGAGATTGCGATGAGCGTGTACTTTGCGCAGCGTATCGAGCAGACGCAATGCGACGGGTTCGACCATCAAGGGCGGGGCGAGCAACGATCGTCCGGCGGCAGCAGCGCGGTGCAGGTGGTATTCAACCGTGCGGTCTATGCGCCCGATCTGCTCAAGCGCGGTGTCGTGCGGACTCGCTTCGCGGTCGCTCGCGAACTCATTGCGTAGTACTGCCAGCGGTGTCTTGATCGAATGGGCGAGGTCGCCTAAGGCGTTGCGATAGCGGCGCAGACTGTCACGATTGTGGCGCAGCAGGCGGTTTAAGTTGCGCGTCAGCGACTGCAGTTCCTTGGGGTATTTGCCGGTGATCGCTTCGCGGCTGCCGGCTTCTATCTCGCGCACTTCATCATCGACGCTGCGCAGGGGACGCAACCCCCAGTTGAGGTTCAAGGTCTGTACCACGAGCAGTCCGACACTCAAGCCGCCAAACCACAGCCACAAGCTTCTGCGAAAGCGCGTGACGTTACTGAGGTAGAGATTCTCGTTTTCGTAGGCCTGGATCACGAACTGTCGTGGTTTGCGCTTGCCCACACCTTCCCACAGGATGGCGTAACCGAGCGAGAACAAACCTTCGCCGGCCGATGTTGTGGTGCGCTCAAGCCGCCAACTGCCGGTCGCAATACGACGTGGTAGCGGCAGATTGAGTCCGAGCAGCGAACGGCTCTGCCAGCGGGTCTTGCCGTTGTCGGCGAGGATGCGCACGTAGCTGCCGGAGCCCGGCATGGCGAGTGTTGAATCGGGTAGTTCACCGACCAGCGGGCGCGTCGAAGGCGCGTCGAAATCCGCAGCGCCAATCAGCATATAGATACGGCCGCGCAAGCGATCCTCGACGGCGTTCAAGGCACTTTCGCGAAATGCGCGATCGAGCAGTACGCTGGCGCAGCTGAGCGCGGTCACCAACACCACGCTGGCGCTCAACAATACCCGTGTGCGCAGCGAAGTCATCGCGCGGAATCGACGCTGGCCGGATCAGGCTTGGGGATCGCGAGCCGCCAAACGCAGGCGGTAGCCCTGGCCACGAATGGTCTCGATCGGATTCAGCTTGCGCTCGGGATCAATCTTCTTGCGCAGTCGCCCGATGATCACTTCGAGCACATTGCTGTCGCGCTCGGAGTCGTCTTCGTAGAGATGTTCGGTCAATTCCGACTTCGACAACACGTCGTCAGCGCGCAGCATGAGGAATTCCAGCACTTTGAATTCGAGTGCGGTCAGTTCGAGTTCACGCTCTTCGACCGTCACGCGCTTGGTACCGAGGTCCATGACCAGCGGCCCGACCTCGATACGCGACTGGCTCCAGCCGGCCGCCCGACGCAACAAGGCACGCAACCTTGCCAGCAATTCCTCGTGGTAGAACGGCTTGACCAGATAGTCGTCGGCGCCTAGCTCAAGACCGGCCACCTTGTCCTCCCAGCGCCCGCGCGCGGTCAGGATCAGAACCGGGAAAGTGCGTTTCTGTTTGCGCCAGGCCTCGATGATGGCCGCACCCGACAAGTCGGGCAGACCAAGGTCGACAATCGCAGCGTCGATAGGATATTCAAGCCCATAGTACTGACCTTCGCGTCCCGAACCGGTTTCATCGACGGCGTAGCCTTCGCGACGCAGACGTTCCACAAGTTGAGCACGCAGGGTCTCTTCGTCTTCAATGACCAGAATGCGCATCAGCGTTCCATGAAGTCGGGGGCAGAAGTCGGATTGGCCTCGATCTCGACGATCTTGACGCGGCCGTCGGGCAACAACACTTTGACGACGTACACCGCACGCTCGCCGAAAAATCGCTTTTGCACGTCGAGTACTCGCCCGCCGGTCATACTGACAGCCTGGCGCGCGGCGGCGCCAGCGTCCTCCACCATGTCGATCGGTATGGCCTTCGCGGCGGCGCTCTCGGCCCCATACAGCGGGCCGACGATCAGCGCCAGTATGACGGGCAATAGATGGCGGATAACTAGCCGCATGTTTGAATCATAGCGCAGGCCCCGGGCTCGGGGTATGTGCCTCGCCGCCTGTAGATTTCATCGCTCGCCACCTTGAATCGGAAACGGATGCAAGCTAGCGAGCTAGGCGTGAATACGTCCTGAACTCCTGACTACAGCGAACGACGCGGATAAGTTCAGTCCGCCGGACCGGCGATTAAACGATCGTGACTGAGGGAGGGAATCATGCGCCGCACTTGCGCGACGCGAGCGGGATCAATCTCGGCCACGATCACGCCTTCTTCTTCACCGGCATCGGCCAGCACTGTGCCCCAGGGATCGACGATCAGCGAATGGCCGAAGCACTGGCTGCCGCCGTGCAGCGTTCCATATTGGCAGGGGGCAATGACATAGGCGCCGTTCTCGATGGCCCGGACCCGCTGCAGCACATGCCAGTGGGCTTCGCCGGTCAACTTGGTGAAGGCGGCAGGCGTGGCGAGAAGTTCGGCACCGGCCTGGGCATAGGCGCGATAGAGCTGGGCGAAGCGCAGGTCGTAGCAGATCGACAGGCCGATCGAACCTTCGACGCAGGGGCTGATCACCGCCTTGTCGCCAGGGGTGATGGTGGCCGATTCGCGGTACACCTTGCCGGGCCCCAAATCGACGTCGAACATGTGGATCTTGTCATAGCGGGCGGCGATCACGCCGTCGGGCCGCAGCATGAACGACCGGTTATAGATGCGGCCGTCCTCGGCCTTTACGCCAATCGAGCCGATGAGAATCCAGGCGCCGGTTTCACGCGCCAGTGCGGCCATGGCGGGCAGTACCGGATGCTCCTCCTCGCGCGGCGCCACCGGATAAAACAGGCCGTCCCTGGTATCGAGGCCGGCGCAATATTCCGGGGTGGC
>JANLSI010000382.1:0-9939 GCA_031362345.1 Pseudomonadota bacterium | reverse complement strand
ACTGCTTGAAGCCGGCGGCAGCGCGGTCGACGCCGCGCTCGGCGCGAACGCCATGTTGAGCCTCATCGAGCCCCATATGTGCGGACCGGGTGGCGATTTATTCGCGATGGTATGGGACCCGGCGACACAAGCACTGCATGGGCTCAATGCCAGCGGTTGTGCGCCGCGCGGCCAGAGTCTGGCGCAACTGCGGGCGCGGCTTGGCGAAGCAGCGAGCATTCCCATCCTCGGCGTCCATTCGGTCACTGTGCCCGGTGCGGTACGGGGTTGGCAGGCCCTGCATGAACGGTTCGGACGCCTGCCGCTGGCGCGCATCTATGCGCCGGTCATCGAACACGCCGCACGCGGTGTCGAGATCGGGCCGGCGACGGCCGCCTGGTGGGCGCATTGTGCGTCGGTCGTGTGCGAGGCACCGCTGGCGGCTGGTTTTAATCAGGTGTTCATGCCGGCCGGCGCGGCGCCCACCGTCGGCCAGCGCTTTCGCAATCCGGCCTTGGGGCATACCTATGCCGGCATCGCCGCGCGGGGGTTCGATGACTTCTACCGCGGTGAAACCGGCGCCCGCCTGGCCGCCTATCTTGCCGCCTGTGATGCCCCACTCAGCGCCGCCGATCTGAGCGCAGCGCAGGCCGAGTGGGTGACACCCATCACCACCCGTTACCGTGGCTTCGATGTCTACGAACTGCCGCCCAATGGCCAGGGCCTGGCCGTGCTGCAGATGCTCAACATGCTCGAAACCCTGCCGCTGAAGGCTGCCGGTTTCGCCTCCCATGACTACTGGCATCGCTTCATCGAGGCCAAGAAGCTCGCCTTTGAAGATCGCGCACACTATTACGCCGACCCGCGCTACGCGGAGGTACCCATCGCCGCACTAGCGGACAAGGCCTACGCCGCGCGCCGGGCGGCAAGCATCGGCCTGCGTGCCGATAAGGCACCGCGGCCCGGTGCACCGGGCATCGCCCATGGCGATACCACCTATCTGACGGTGGCCGACGAGAGCGGCATGATGGTGTCGCTGATCCAGAGCATCTTCCAGGGATTCGGCGCCGGTCTGGTGCCGCCTGAACTCGGCTTCGCTCTGCAATGTCGTGGTGCCGGCTTCACGCTCGAAGATGGCCGGCCCAACAGCTATGCGCCGGGCAAGCGACCCTTCCACACCATTATTCCGGCCTTCGTGATGCGCGATGGCGAACCCTATATGGCCTTCGGCGTGATGGGCGGTGACGTGCAGCCCCAGGGGCAGGTGCAGGTGCTGGTCAATCATCTCGATTTCGGCATGGATATCCAGGCTGCCGGCGCCGCGCCGCGCATGCGCCACGACGGGCTGAACGCTCCGAGCCTGGCGCGCGATGCCGACGGTGGCGTGGTGCTCTACGAGGCGGGCTTTGCGCCGGCCCTGCTCGCCGCACTGGCAGCGCGCGGTCATGAATTGCGCCCGAGCAGCCATCCGGTGCTGCACTTCATGGGCGGGTATCAGTGCATACAGCGCACGGCGGGCGGCTGGCTGGCCGCCAGTGAGCCCCGCTTCGACGGTGGCGCGCGCGGCTATTGAGCCCGACGACACGCGCCTTGTAGGCGAATCCCGCCCCGGTCTTTAGAATGCGCGCTCCTCCGTCGCCGGCCCAGGCCGCTCACCACACCATGAAAGCAGCTCCTAAAATCGGTTTCGTCAGTCTCGGCTGTCCCAAAGCCCTGGTCGATTCCGAACGCATCCTCACGCAATTGCGCATCGAGGGCTATGCCATCTCACCGAGTTACCAAGATGCGGCGTTGGTGGTGGTCAACACCTGTGGCTTCATCGACAGCGCCAAGCAGGAGTCCCTCGATGCGATAGGTGAGGCCCTGGCTGAGACCGGCCGGGTCATCGTCACGGGTTGCATGGGCGCCGATGCGGACAATATCCGCGCCCAGCATCCGGCGGTGCTGAGCGTCAGCGGGCCGCAACAATACGAGGCGGTATTGTCGGCGGTACATGCCCATGCACCCATGACCCGCCAACACAATCCCTTGACCGATCTGGTGCCGCCCCAGGGCATCAAGCTCACGCCGCGACATTACGCGTATTTGAAGATCTCCGAAGGCTGCGATCATAAATGCAGCTTCTGCATCATTCCCAGTATGCGTGGGCCGCTGGTAAGTCGCCCGATAGGCGAGGTGATGGACGAAGCTGAGCGGCTGGTCGCGGCCGGTGTGCGGGAACTGCTGGTGATTTCCCAGGACACCAGTGCCTATGGCGCCGACCTGCGCTATCGCACCGGCTTCTGGCAGGGCAAGCCTTTAAAGACCAGTTTTCAGGCACTGTGCGCCGCGCTCGCGGAGTTGGGCGTGTGGGTGCGATTGCATTACGTCTATCCCTATCCGCACGTCGACAAGGTGCTGCCCTTGATGCGCGAAGAAGGTTTATTGCCCTATCTCGATATTCCGTTTCAGCACGCCAGTCCGCGCATCCTGAAACTGATGCGACGCCCGGCGGCGGCCGAGCAGACCCTCGAACGCGTGCAGGCCTGGCGCGTGGTGCAGCCGGACATCACCTTGCGCAGCACTTTCATCGTCGGTTTCCCCGGCGAGACTGACGGTGATTTCGACACGCTGTTGGCGTTTCTCAAGCAGGCCGAACTCGATCGCGTCGGCTGTTTTCAGTATTCGGCGGTGGCGGGTGCGGCGGCCAATGAACTTGCCGGCGCCGTGCCTGAAGCACTCAAGCTCGAGCGCTGGGAGCGTTTCATGGCAACCCAGGCCGCCATCAGCGCGACGCGTCTGGCACGCAAGATCGGGCGCGAAATGGCGGTCTTGGTCGATCATGTCGAAGACGGTGTCGCGCTGGCGCGCAGTAGTGCCGATGCGCCGGAGATCGACGGTGTTGTGCGCATCGCCGCAGGTGGCGTATTGCACCCAGGCCAGGTGGTGCGCGTGCGCGTGACCGCTGCCGATGACTACGATCTCGACGCGCAGCTGCTGGCTTGAGGGCGCATCACCGCGGAGGACTAACACATGGCTAAGGTCGCATGCATCGGACTCGGCACGATGGGTTATCCCATGGCGGGTCATCTGAGCAATGCTGGACACGCCGTCAGCGTATTCAACCGCACGGCAGCCACGGCTGAACGCTGGCTCGCCGACTATCAAGGCCGCCGCGCTCTGACGCCGGCGGATGCTGCGCGCGAGGCGGAATTCGTCTTTACCTGTGTCGGCAATGACGATGATCTGCGCAGCGTGGTGAGCGGCGACGACGGCGTGCTGGCCGCCATGACGTCGGGCACTGTGCTGGTCGATCACACCACGACCTCGGCGCTGGTGGCGCGCGAAGTGGGCGCTGCCTGTGCCGCTGGCGGTGTCGCCTTCATCGATGCGCCCGTGTCCGGAGGCCAGGCCGGCGCAGTGAAGGGCGTCTTGACGGTCATGTGCGGTGGCCACGAGCACGACTTCGAACGCGCGCGACCGATGATGGCGGCCTATGCGCGGACCTGTGTGCTGGTCGGGCCACGCGGTGCCGGCCAATTGACCAAGATGGTCAATCAGATCTGCATCGCCGGCGTTTTGCAGGGCTTGGCCGAGGGCCTCAATTTCGGCCAGCGTGCCGGTCTCGATATGGATGTCGTGCTCGCAGTCATCGCCAAGGGCGCCGCGCAATCCTGGCAGATGGATAACCGCGCCGAGACCATGTGCAGGGCCGAGTACGATTTCGGCTTCGCAGTCGATTGGATGCGCAAAGACCTCGGCATCGTATTGGACGAAGCAAAGCGTAACGGTGCACGCCTGCCAGTCACGGCTCTGATCGATGACTACTACGCCGAGGTGCAACAGTCCGGCGGCCGGCGCTGGGATACGTCGAGTCTCATCGAGGTCTTGCGCAAACACGAAGCGTGATTGTTGTGGGTCCGACTTCAGTCGCACATTCAAGCGCTTCGCACCGAGACAGGCTGAGGCATAAATGTCCGACTGAAGTCGGACCCACAGGAGAGCAAGACGCTGGCGCCAAAGTGCGAATGAATTCGCCGCAGAGCGATGTGTCGAACTGCGGGCTGTAGGTGCGATTTTAATCGCACATTCAACCGAATGGCCCTCAGCGCGGCTCCACCTCGCGCAGAAAGCGCAGCATCTGCGCGGTGGTCTCGGCCGGCTTTTCCACCTGTAGCCAATGACCCGCGCCTGCGACGATGTCGATGAAACGCAAATCGTCGAAGTCCTTGGGGAAGTTTTCGCGCCAGTTCGGGGAGTAGAGCAGCACGTCGTCCTGCGAACCCGCCACGAAGGCGGCCGGCTGGGTGAAGCGCGCGCCTTCCAGCTCCGGTGTAATGGCGTTGTTGTAGAGCAGGTTGCGGTACCAGTTGTTCGGTCCGCGAAAGCCACTGCGCCGGTATTGCGCGAGGTAATAGGCGAAGTCTTCAGCACTCAACCAGGCCGGCAGTTTGGCGGTCCTGGGCAGGGCTTCGAGCAGACCGGCGCTGCGCGGATAGTCGAGTTGGTTCATCCACGCGCCATCGGGCGAATCGGCGGCGAGGCCGTAATAGAGCTGCAGCAGGCTGGCCTCGAGATCCTTTTCCAGCTCTGCTTCGGCCACCCCCTGGGGTTGGAAATAGCGCATGTACCAGAAGCGGTCGTCCATGCCCGGCGGATCGATGGTTGCCGCAGTCGGACGCCAGAAGGGCACCGACAAGCCCATCACCGAGCGGCAGGTATCGGCATGCAGCAGCGCCGTGTTCCACGCCACCAGACAGCCCCAGTCGTGACCGATGAGATTGAATTTCTCATAGCCAAGCGCGGTCGCGATGCCGGCCACGTCGGCCGCCAGTTCGCGGATGTTGTAGGCGCGCACGTCGAGCGGTTTACTGCTGCCGCCGTAGCCACGCTGATCGGGCACCGCCACGCGATATCCGGCGGCGGCAAGGGGTGCAATCTGATGGCGCCACAAATACCAGCACTGCGGCCAGCCGTGCAGCAGGATGACTAGCGGGCCGTCGCCCGCCACCACCGTGCGCAGCGTAATGCCATTACTGTCGAGATACTGGAAGTCGGGTTCTTGCATTCGATGCACCTCGTGGGTCGTGGGTGTCGCAGCGTCGTTGCGACGGCGCGCCGGTCACCACAGCTGGGGCAGCTGCGGCGCCAGCAGATAATAGCCAACGAAGGTCGTGATGCCGATTAAAAGTGGCCGATAGGCATTGTCGGTCGATGCGCCGGCGCCGCGCAGGCTTATGGCTACACCACAGGCTGCGCAGGCGGTGCCCAGCATGAACAGCAGCAAGGTCAAGCCGAACTCCACGACATCGCCCGTGCGGTAAGACGCGCCGGCGGCCTTGGGTAGATGCCAGTACGCACTGAGGCGGAACAAGACGGCGATACCGGCGACAGCCAGTACGCTACGTTCGAGCCAGCGTGCGACACGGTCGAGGCGGGCAGGGACGGACACCGTGCTACTCCTTCAATGATGGCGCGCGCAGAGCTGAGAGCCTTCACGCATTTGCCGGCGCGTAGCCGCCGCGCCGCCATGGTAACCTGTGACTCGTTTGGAACCGATTACGCTCGCCATGCCCACCATCAACCGCACCGCGAAATTCCAGATCGGGCAGGTCGTGCGTCATCGCCTGTTTCCCTTTCGCGGCGTGATCTTCGATGTCGACCCGACCTTCAACAACACCGAGGAATGGTGGTTGTCGATCCCTGAGGAGATGCGTCCGGCTAAGGAACAGCCCTACTACCATCTGCTCGCCGAGAACGCCGAGACCAGTTACATCGCCTACGTCTCGGAGCAGAACCTGCTGGTCGACGATAGTGGCAGGCCGGTTTCCCACCCCGATGTGCCGCATTTCTTCGGCGCATTGAGCGACGGTTGCTATGCCTTGAACAGCGGTCGCGCTCACTGAGCCGGTTCTAGTTTGACCCGGCGTGAACGCCCTTGCCAATGTAAGCAGTTTACCCGCTTAAGCTCGAAACTGAACCGCGCTGCGGGCGGCCAGGAACACAGGCAATATGAATAATACAAAGACGAGCCATGCACGCAGCCCGCGTTTGCGAGCGGCGTTGGTCGTGCTGGTCGTGGCCAGCGCGTGGCTCGCGGGCTGTGATAAGGCCAGTGGCCCGCAGACCATGGTGGCCAGCCATCCATGGATCCATCCGCCCACGGTCGAAGACAAGAAAGCGATCACGCTGCCACCTTTTCTGGTTTACCGCGTGCACCCCGACACCCTCAAAGAAGCCATCGCGGCACTCGACAAGGAGCCTTATATCCAGCTCAGCCCCGCCATGGCCGCGTATTTCACCAAGACCGATCTGCGGGTGCCGGCTGAGATGCGGCCATTCCTGATCCGTGGCCTGGTGGGCGGGCAGACCGATATCACCGTCGTGCAGTCCATGCAGGGCCTGTGGGTGAAGGCTGTCGGCGGTGATGTCGCCCATCCCACCCAGCAGCCCCTGGTGGTGCTGGTCGACCCAACGCCTATCGACATCTTTGTGACCCTTGAGCCCAAGGGCTGAGCGCGCTTCCCAGCTGCACGGTCGGCTCCTAGAATGCCGCAGGCATGATGTTCGGCAACACAGGAGCACGGTCGTGAGCATTCAACCCGGAAGTATGGCGGCACGCGATCTCGAATCCATGCTGCACCCTCAGACCCATCTCGGCCAGCATGCGAAGACGGGCCCGATGATGTTGAAGCGCGCCCAGGGCGTGTACATGTACGACGATAAGGGTAAGCAATACCTCGAAGGCCTGGCTGGCCTGTGGTGTACCTCGCTAGGCTATGGCAACGAGGAACTCGCGCGCGCGGCTTACGATCAGATCAAGGAGCTGTCCTACGCGCAGCTGTTCTCAAGTAAGAGCCACGAAGTGGGCGTGCTGCTGGCCGAGAAACTGAAAGCGCTGGTGCCCTTGCACAAGTCCAAAGTGTTCTTCGGCAATTCAGGTTCCGACGCCAACGACACCCAGATCAAACTGGTCTGGTATTACAACAACGTGCTTGGTCGTCCGCAGAAGAAGAAGATCATCGGCCGCATCAAGGGCTATCACGGCATCACCTTGGCGTCCGGTAGCCTGACCGGCTTGCCGATGTCGCACAAAGGCTTCGACTTGCCGTTGGCCGGTGGTCGCTTCCTGCATACCGATCTGCCGCACTATTGGCGCAATGGGCAGCCGGGCGAGAGCGAAGAGCAATTCTCCACGCGTCTCGCCGATAAGCTCGAACAACTGATTTTGAACGAAGGCCCCGACACCGTGGCCGCTTTCATCGCCGAGCCGGTGATGGGCGCGGGCGGTGTGATCGTGCCGCCGCGCAGCTACTTCGCGAAGATTCAGGCGGTGCTGAAAAAATACGATGTGTTGTTTATCGATGACGAAGTGATCTGCGGCTTTGGTCGCACCGGCCAGCCTTTCGGTGCTGACACTTATGACTTGCAGCCCGATACCATTTCCCTGGCCAAAGCCCTGACCTCGGCTTATCAGCCGCTGTCGGCCGTGGTCATTAAGGATGAGATCTTCGATGCGATCCTGAAGGCGTCCGACGAGATGGGGCCCTTCGGGCACGGCTTCACCTACAGCGGCCATCCGGTCGCTTGCGCGGTGGGCTTGAAGACCCTTGAGATCTATGCCCGTGACAAGCTGTTCGAGCACGCGGCCAAGCTTGCGCCGCAGTTCCAGGCGCGTCTGCAGCGCTTCGCCGACCATCCGTTGGTAGGCGAGGTGCGCGGCGTTGGTCTGCTCGGCGCGGTGGAGCTGGTGGCGAACCGCCATACCAAGGCGGCTTTCGATCCGCTTGGCAAGGTCGGTGCCGAGTGTTTGAAGAACTGCCAGGACAACGGCCTCATCTGCCGCGCCATCGGTGACGTGATGGCCTTCTGTCCGCCGCTGATCATTACGCCCGCGCAGATCGACGAGTTGTTCGACAAGTTCGACCGCGCGATGGTGCTGACCTTGGACTGGGCTAACGCGCAGGGCTTGCTCGCGGCCTGAGGTAGGCTTCATGACCACGGTCGAGGCGGGCAGACTCGCTGCGGCCGGGTATGCCATCGAATTCGAGCGCATCCCCGGTGAGCGCGCGGGTCCGACCCTCGTGCTGCTGCACGAGGGCTTGGGCTGTGTGGCGATGTGGCGGCACTTTCCGGCGCTGCTTAACGACGCCACCGGTCTACCGGTATTCAGCTATTCGCGCCCGGGCTACGGGCGTTCCTCATCGATAGCCCTGCCGCGTCCGCTCGACTTCCATAGCCGCGATGCGCTCGAGGTGTTACCCCATGTGCTCGATGCCGCTGGCATCGACGCGTGCATTCTGATTGGCCACAGCGATGGCGCTTCGATTGCCGTGATCTATGCCGGTGCGACCCGCGACCCACGGCTGCGCGCCCTGGTTCTAATGGCGCCCCATGTACAGACCGAGAGCAAGACGGTGATGACCATCGCCGCAGCCAAGCGCAGCTTCGAAGCGAACGACCTGCGCGACAAGTTGCAGCGCTATCACGGCGACAATGTCGACTGCGCTTTCTGGGGTTGGTGCGACGCTTGGCTTGATGCCAATTTTCGGCGCTGGGATATCACGCCCTGCTTGTCATCGATCGACGTGCCAGTGCTGATAGTGCGGGGCAATGATGATCCCTATAACACGGCCGTCCATGTCGAGCGGATCGCCAACGGCGTGGGCGGGCAGGTGACGCGCGTCGATCTGCCGGACTGCGGGCATGCGCCGCATTTCGAACAGGCGGAGCAGGTGTTGGCGGTGGTGACGACATTTGTCGCAACGGTGGTGTGATAGCGCGCTTGCCCGAATGAATTCGGACCCACAGGTATGCCGCGATTTCTTTGTGGGTCCGACAAATTCGGACACTCATTCCAAAGCCTCCCGCAGAAACCGCTCCACTGCCACCCGCGCCGACTGCAAGCCAATTTCCGCCGTCACAATCTCCGCCAGTGGTAGCCACATCACCGCCGCCACATCATCGCGCGCCAGCAAGGCCGGGCTCGTTCGGCAATCGATACGAAAGAAGCAATCGGCGGTCGTGTAAGTGATGCCCGCGTAGTGATAGAGATTCGGCACCGAGAATAGGTAGCGCGCCTGCCCCGGTAATGACGACAAGGCGAGTTCTTCATTCAGCTCGCGTGCCAGCGCTTCTTCCAGTGATTCGTCGGGATCGACGAAGCCGCCCGGTAGATCCAGCGTGCCGGTGGCTGGCTCGTGCGCGCGACGCGTCAGCAACAAATGGCCGTCATACATGATGAAGGCCGCGACCGCGGCGGCGACGTTGTGAAAGTAGCGGAAGTCGCAGCGTTCGCAGCGGAACTGGCGCGCATCGTCGCAAGCACTTCTCTGCGCGCAGTGGGGGCAGTAGCGGAAAGGCGAAAGCAGCACCCTCATAGCGTAGCGTTGGTTGGTGGCGAAGCTGGCTGCGGCACACAGGCGTATTCGGCAGCAGGTGGTAGCGGCGCTCGCCACGCGCCGCTGTCACCGCAGCGGTGCGGAGATCAGCCTCGCGCCTGGGCGCGACGTCGCAGTCCCAATCCCACCAGGGCTATGCCGAACAGCGCCAGCGTGCCAGGTTCGGGTACCGGGTCGCCAGTGAAGTTATCGCGCAAACCCATGATGGCATTGATCTCGTTGTCGCCGTCAGCCTGCAGTGCGCCGGCACCGCCCCAGATCACAGATGCGTAGCGGAAAGTCGAACTGGTGCCGGTGCCAACGGCGTAGACGAAACCGTCCCAGACCACACTGGTGTCGGCAAAGATGCCTTCCAGCCACACACGCTCGGTCACGGCCTGGGTCCAGTTCAACAGATCGTTCGACAGGTAGACCGTCGATTCGATGGCTTCGAGCGGCAGCGGTCCATGGTCAATAGTATTGAAGATGGCGGCCTTGGAAGCATTGAAGCCGAGATCCCACACCGAATTGCCGATGGTGTTGTCGGTCTGGAGCCATTTCGCGTCGACGGCATTGGCGGACGAGGTCGCGGTACCGGTCG
>JANLSI010000368.1:0-2794 GCA_031362345.1 Pseudomonadota bacterium | reverse complement strand
GCGTGCGCGCCCGTGCGACATCGAGATCGGTCGCCGCGCCTTCTTTGTTCAAGGTCGCGACTAGGTCGAGCGTCTGCTGCTGTACCGCGACATTGCGTTGCGCCACGCCGAGCCGCAACTGCGCACCGCGCAAGTCGATATAGGCGTTCGCCACTGTCGACAGCACGGACAGCAACACATTGTTGCGTACCGCTTCCAAGGAACCGAGCTCGGCCGCGGCCGCTTCGACCGAACGCCGCACGCGACCGAATAGATCAATCTCCCACAGCAGGTCGACGCCGAAGGTCGCCAGCGAACGGGTCGGTGCTTGGTCGTGGGGGTCGGCCTTGCGTTGTGCGGCCTGGGCCTCGCGACGTTCGCGCACCGTGCCGTTCGCATCGACGTTCGGCAGACGGCGGGTTTCGACCTGACTGAGCTGCGCGCGGGCGGCTTCGACATTGGCGACCGCTATCAGCAGATCGTTGTTCGCCGCCAGCGCCTGGCTGATCAAAGCGTCGAGTTCAGGATCTTCAAGCGCGAGCCACCATTGCGCGGGCGGCTCGCTGGTCAGTATCGCGCTGGTTGCACTTATCGCAGCGGACGACGGGAAGCTCGCGATCGCCTGGGCGCTACTGGCGGCCGGGCCTGCATAGTCCGGACCGACCGCCGCGCAGCCGCCAAGCAGGGTCAGCGCCACGCAAGTCGACAGCAGGCCGCGCATCAAGTCGGCCATTCCGCGCTTTCCTTCACGCGCCGGCGGCGATGCTCGCCGCGTTGCGCCAAACCACGAAAGACGATGTAGAACACCGGCGTGAACAGCAGTCCGAAGAAGGTCACGCCGAGCATGCCGGAAAACACCGCCGTGCCTAGCGATTGGCGCATCTCAGCGCCGGCACCGCTGGCCAGCACCAGCGGCACCACGCCCATGATGAAAGAGAACGAGGTCATGAGTATCGGCCGTAGACGCATGCGCGCCGCCTGCACCGCCGCCTGTACCCGATCGAGGCCGCTGGCCTCGGCCTGGCGCGCAAATTCGACAATCAGAATGGCATTCTTGGCGGCCAGGCCGATCAGTACGATGAAACCGATCTGGACCAGGATGTCATTCTGCATGCCGCGCAGCCCAACGCCGATCACCGAGGCGAGCAGGCACATGGGTACGATCAGGATCACTGCCAGTGGCAGCAGCCAGGACTCATAGAGCGCCGCCAGCACCAGGAACACGAAGGCGACGCCGAGGCCAAAGGCCATGCTCGCGGTGTTGCCGGCCAGTTTCTCCTGCAGCGCCAGATCGGTCCATTCGAAGCCATAGCCTTCCGGCAGCACTTCAGCGGCGAGCTTCTCGATGGCATCCAGCGCTTCACCGGTGGACTTGCCGGGCGCGGCCACGCCCTGCACTTCCGCTGCCGTGTAGAGGTTATAGCGCGACACGCGATAGGCGCCGGTCAGATCGCGGAAGGTGGTGAGCGAACCCAAGGGCACCATCGCGCCACGATTGGAGCGGGTCTTGAGTTTGAGCAGATCCGAGGGGTCGTCGCGGTAATCACCCTCGGCCTGCGCTGTCACGCGGTAGGTACGACCGAGAAAATTGAAGTCGTTGACGTAAGCCGAGCCAAGATAGATTTCAAGGGTATCGAGCACGCGTTCGGCCGGCACGTCGAGTTTCTCGGCACGGATACGATCGATGTTAGCGAAGATCTTTGGCGTCGCAGTGTTGAAGGTAGTGAAGACATTTTTCACTTCGGGTAACTGATTGGCGCGCGCAATGAACTCAGCAGTGACCTGCTCTAGGGCCTGCACGCCGTGGCCGCCGCGGTCCTCGATATAGAGCTTCCAACCACCGCCGGTACCAATGCCGCGCACCGGCGGCGGCGGTACCACAAAGGCCATCGCTTCCTGAATCCCGCCCAGTCGTTGCTGGGCCTCCTTGAGCGTGTCGGCGATGGAATGGCCGAGCTTGGCCCGCGCAGCATAGGGCGCGAGCGGACAGAAGGCGGCGCCGGCATCCGGCGCATTGGTGCGCGAGGCACCATCAAAACCGGCGAAACCCGCGCAATGGGCAATGTCCGGCATGTCAAGCAACAGGCCTGCCGCACGCCGCACGACCTTATCCGTGCGCAGCACCGACGAACCGGGCGGCAGGCGGTAGATAGTGATGATATAGCCCTGATCCTGCTGCGGGATGAAGCCCGTCGGGGTGTGGTCGAATGTCTTCCAGGTCAGCACGATGAGGCCGGCATAGACCACCATCACGACCACGGTCATGCGCACCAGGCGCCGCGTGATGACGCCATAGCCACGGGCAAAACCGGCGAAGCTCGCATTGAAACCGCGCGCGAACAAGGTGAACGGCAACAGCACCACGTTGACCAGCGCATTGCGCTTGGCGTGGGGGTCGTGAGGCCGCAGCAGTAGCGCGCCGAGCGCTGGCGAGAGCGTCAGCGAAACGATGGCGGAGATCAGCGTGGCGCTGGCGATGGTCAGTGCGAATTGACGGTAGAACTGCCCCGAGAGGCCGGAGATGAAGGCGGTCGGCACAAACACCGCTGCCAGCACCAGCGCGATCGCCACCAGCGCGCCGCCGACTTCGTCCATGGTCTTGTGCGCGGCCTCGCGCGGCGCGAGTCCTTCGGCCAGATAGCGCTCGATGTTCTCCACCACCACGATCGCATCGTCGACCGCAATGCCGACCGCCAGCACCAAGCCGAATAAGGTCAGATTGTTGATCGAAAAGCCAAAGGCGCTCATGACTGCGAAGGTACCGATGAGCGCGATCGGGATCGCGACAATCGGGATGACGGCGGCCCGCCAGGAC